>JAQWNP010000010.1:300000-445403 GCA_029268515.1 Phycisphaerales bacterium
TACCGGTGATGGATGGAAAGTTCGTAAGCAGGCAAGAGATGCTGCTGGGCGGGATATTTGCTACACGCTCGTGGACTCCAGCCTCGGTGATGAAGCTGGTCGTAAGGGTGCTGATGACAGTGGTGGTATCGAGTCGGCTTCCAGTTTTAATATGTGGTACCGAGATGTGCCAGGTACGAATCTCTCACAGGCCTTGACGTTGACGTTCAATCGCCAGCCTGATGGCAGCTACTTATTCGATGACGAGCTCGATCCTTACTATGACTCGATCGATGGTTTCTTCCCAATTGATGATCAACTGTTTGGGAATTCCGGCCTCTGGCCAGACCATAATTTCCACTTCACATTTGAGTTACACACAGAGTTCACGTACGACGCTGCCGGTAATCCTTACTTCATGTTTACCGGAGATGATGATGTATGGGTCTTTATTGATGGAAAACTTGTCATTGACCTTGGTGGCGTTCACTCTGCAGCGGATCAATACGTCGATCTCACACGATTGGATTTGGAGCATGGTGTGACATATTCCTTGGACTTTTTCTTCGCTGAACGTCATACCACCGAATCCAACTTCAGAATCAATACATCGCTCAAGCTCGATACGGTGGAAATCCCTTCAGTAACCGCCTCATTCGACTGATCTCAGACGATGCTTACCCACGGAGATATACACAATGCAGCCCCGGAAGAAACCGGGGCTGTATTGGTCTTGCGATCTCGGACGCTCTGTATCGCGATGGCTTAATGTGGACAACTGTTCCCCCGGTGGGTCCCAAAACGATAGCTGATTCGCATTAACTGGTGCCATGCTTAAAGTAGGCATCATGCCTTCACCATCTAATCAATTGCCAGGTAGTCCAGTTTTATCGTCGGCTCAGATGCACTGCGTCAAGCCGAATAAACCAGTGATTGGATATGTCACTGAGAGCTGGGTATGCAGCCGTTCGCAATCACCGAATATTGTGAGACATGTCGGAATTGATGTGACGGGAACACCTCTGGCAGGCAAGTTCATTGCCGGCCAGTCCTTTGGTGTGATACCGGTTGGTCTTGATAAAAATGGCAAGCCTCACAAAGTCAGGCTCTATTCAATTGCATGTTCAAGTAAAGGCGAGGATGGGAAGGGAGGCGTTCTTTCGACCACCGTCAAACGTTTGATTGAAGAGCATAAGCCTCAGCACAGTTCGGACCATGAGGATCAACATGATCTCTTCCTTGGTATCTGCAGTAATCAGCTCTGTGACCTGAAAATTGGGGCACCAGTCAATGTCAGTGGCCCGAATGGGCGGCGGTTTGTCCTTCCTGAGAATCGTGAACTCCACGACTATCTCTTTGTCGCCACTGGTACTGGTATTGCACCATTTAGAGGAATGATCCAAGAGCTATTCCCGCAGTCTGGCGATGTCACAGAGAGACAAGTTCATTTGGTCATGGGTGTGCCATACAGCACTGACCTTCTTTACCACGACGAGTTCTGTCGCTATGCAGCGCAGTACGACAACTTTCATTATCACATTGCCGTCAGCCGGGAGCGTCCTGATGGCTGGCAATCTGATGGGCCTGGGCGTGGGATCTATGTTGGCCAGGCGATAGAGTTACGCTGGGATCTAATAGGGCCGATGCTTGAGCAGGAGGGGACCCTCATCTATGTCTGTGGAATAGAGGGTATGCAGCTTGGAATCTTCCAATCCCTCGTCAGGCATGGCCTGGAAGCGAGCTATCTGGATCTTAAAGATGACCTAAGAAGTACGCCTTATCAAGATTGGACGGTTGAGCAGGTCCGACGCATGGCTCGCCCCACATCTCGTTGCATGCTTGAGGTTTATGACTAAAACCTCAGTTTCTACCAGCCAATCTTGGAACCAAGGCCTTGATCTGAGTGAGCTTGTAAGCTGAATGCAGCGAATTATCCGGCAAATCGAGTACCAGGCAGTAGAAGCGATCCATATTTAAGACTATCTGGGATATGCAAAGTGTTCCATAAATGCATGTCCTATTGGGTCTTAGAGGTGATTCTGGCTGTATCTGTCCGATAATCATTATTTAGGCGCAATAATGTCGTGTTTTTGTCTATTAGCCCACTTCATCGCATCTTTGAATGTGTTATCCTATCGGCAACGTTTCGGGGTCCCACTTTCATCACTAGGGTCCCGGGGGAAACCTAAGTTTGGATTCGGTGCAAAAAATGGCGGGGGGCTATTTGCCGAACCAGAAGACTTTGATAGTGATGGATTGAGGGAAGGAAACAAAGAGATGAAAAAATTACTAGTTTTAGCTGGTGCAACCTCGATGATGCTCTCTGGCAGCCTGTTTGCTGGGCAGATCAGTGTGGATGCAATTGACGGTGGATTAACTCTGAATTCTGCCGATTTAGATTCGATCCTGTTTACAGATGCAAGCCCTACATTTGCTGTGGCTGATATGTATAACGTTCAGGAGCACATCTTAAATAACAGCTCGGGTATTAGTTTAGATGGTCAGGTCACTATCTTTGCAGCTGAAACCACGATGGGACTTTCGATCATTTCATTGATCGATGAGCAAGCCGAACCAGATCGCAGTGGAGTAGCAAATACTGCTGTAGGTATGTCATCCACCACAACATCAACATCAGCCCGCATGGTGCGTGATGTAGATGGAACAATTACACAAACCGAGGTTGCTGGTGTTCAGACCGCAGCGGGCTTCTTTGAATGGGATTCTGCTGATCAGGGAAGTGCATTCGCTTGGACCGAGCTCGTCGCCGGCGATTATGGATCTTTCATGTTTACCGCCGGTAATGCTGAAAGTAGCCCTCCATTTCCGCACCCAACATTCCCTGGTTTGAATGAGCCAGATACCTTCCAGTTCTTGACTTGGAACGAAGTGCTAAATGAGTGGGAGGTCGTCAACACCTCGAGCTTCTCAAATATCGACCAGTTCTCCTTTGCATTCAATGTGCTTCCAGTACCCTCTGCAGTTGGCCTAGGAGCCGCTGGGTTACTTGGTCTTGCAGGTATAGGACGTCGCAGACGCGCCTAATCCGAAACGTTGATACATGATTATTCAGACCGCGGCACCCCTCGTGCCGCGGTCTTTTTTTTTGCTACCGTGTAGCCGTTGATGTGATAGAAACAAGCCTCCTCCTCTCAATCATCAGATCGTGCAATGGCAACAACAGAATGTTCCAGTTCGCTTCCGTCATGTGTCCTGTTTGATCTCGACGGAACGCTTGTCGATAGCGCACCAGACCTTCATCTAGCGGCTGCAAAGATGAATGACCAGCTTGGCATAGCCACACGGTCAATAGAAGAGGTGCGCGCCTGGATTGGTGATGGGATGAAGGTCCTTGTCGAGCGCGTACTGAGTGGTTCGCAGAATCCCCAGTCGAATCCGGATCTTGCAGCCCAGGGCCTTGAGATCTTTCGAGGGGCGTACGCTCAAGCCCCATGCCTTGAATCACGCCTTTATCCTGGTGTGCGGCAAACACTTGATGATCTACGCGAGTGGGGGCTTCCCCTCGGTGTGGTCACCAATAAAGAGCATTCCTTTGCGCTACCCATTCTCAGACAACTCAAGATCGAGGCGTATTTCTCCGTGGTTGTTGGGGGCGATACCTTGCCAACGTGCAAGCCTGATGCGGCACCGGTCTTGTATGCCATGTCAGAACTCAATACGCCTGGTCGGGGTGTGCTGGTGGGTGACTCCGAAGTAGATATACGGGCGGCTCAGGCTGCAAAGGTGCCGGTCGTGGCGGTTTCCTACGGCTACAACCGTGGTCGAGAGGTTCAAATGATGGGGGCCGATCTCGTCATTGACTCGATGGACGAACTCCCAGAGGCTCTTACCAGCCTGGTAGCGATGTGAAAGCACCGGCCACGACGTGAGGTATCGCTTCGAACCCCCGAAACCTGAGGAAAAGTGCAAGTGAAGTTCCACCCTGACCCGATGCCAAAGGTAGGGAGTCGTTTGCCAAAGGACGGACAACGGTCCCTTGTCCGATTTTATGCTCTAGGAGGCGATCATTATGTCGCAGGAAGCGATGGCTCAAGAAGCCTGGCACCCACTTGGTACTGCGGCGAATCTACTCCAGGTCAGTGAGCGAACTGTTCATCGTTGGATTCTTTCAGGGCGTCTGCAATCGAAGCGTGATGAGTCTGGTCGCCGTATTGTGAAAGTCGACATCAAAACGACGACAGCGGGACAGATCGAGGCTGCAGTCAATCGTGTTCGCGAAGAGACTGAGCAAAAAGCCAGGCATACAGAAGAGGCATTAGCCAGTGCCTGTGAGGTTAATATTACGGCTCAGGAAATGTTTGAGGAGTCAAAAATAAGAGTCAAGATGGCGCGGCGAGCAGTTTTTACAGCCTGGTCGGTTGCGCTGATGGCTGTTGCGATCGCTATTGGGATGGCGGTCCTTCTCGCGCTGAGTGGTAATCAACGAGCTCAGCAGGTGCTCACACTGGTAGATAACCGGGACGCAGCTCTTTCAGTTGCGCAAATCGCAGAGGCGAAGCTGGCAAAGGCCGACCTTGAGGTGTCATCAATAAGAGCCCAGTTGCGACAGTTGACATTGGAATTGCAGTCAGCTGAAAACCAGCGCGTAAGTCAACAGATCTGGGCAACACCTGCATCAACAATAGAAGTTGATCAGATTCCATAGCCGGCGTTTTAGGCCGTGTTGATTAGCAATCGTGCCAAGGCGTGGAAACAGATTGAACTTATTGTGAAGATAAAAGGGCGCGTATATTGCGCTCTTTTGCATCTCTCTTTATAAATAACAAATGCAAGGCGAATATTATCGTCCCTGGATTTGACATGCGCACTTGTTTGAAAAACGAGTGCTATCTCAATGATGGAATTGGTATACTCGCCCACTTACCGTATCCCCCAACGGTCCGTATAGAAAAACATTACAAAGTATGGACGAGGGGTTTTCTAGACTTTTTCGACGTTACCGGGGCGTCAACTGGAAGGTTCTATTACTGGTGGGTCGGTAGAATTGGGAGTCGATGGATGAACAAATTACTGGTTTTAGCTGGTGCAACCTCGATGATGCTTTCTGGCAGCCTGTTTGCTGGTCAGATCAGTGTGGATGCAATTGACGGCGGATTATCTCTGAATGCTGCGGATTTAAATTCGATCCTGTTTACAGATGCAAGCCCTACATTTGCTGTGACTGATATGTATAACGTTCAGGAGCACATCTTAAATCACAGCTCGGGTATTAGTTTAGATGGTCAGGTCACTATTTTTGCAGCTGAAACCACGATGGGACTTTCGATCATTTCATTGATTGATGAGCAAGAAGACCCATCTCGCGGCGTCGCAGTGACAGACACGGCGCTTGGTTTTTCATCGACGGCATACTCGACAGCAGCCCGTATGGTGCGTGATGTAGATGGCACTATTACACAAACTGAAATCGCCGGTCTTCAGACCGCGGCGGGTTTCTTTGAATGGGATTCAACAAACCAGGGAAGTGCGTTTGCTTGGACAGAGCTCGTTGCGGGTGACTACGGTACATTCAATTTTCATTCCGGTAACGAAGAGAGCGAGCCTCCATATCCGTATCCAACATTCCCTGGATTGGAAGCAGACGGTACTTTTCAATTCTTGACTTGGAATGAAGATTCAAATGAGTGGGAGCTCGTCAACACGTCTAGCTTCTCAGCTAACGACCAGTTTGCGTTCGCATTCAATGTGCTTCCGGTACCTTCAGCACTCGGTATAGGTGCTGCTGGCCTGCTGGGTCTTGTATCAATCAGGCGCCGTCGAAAGCACGCATAGCAAAATAAACAATGTAGAAATAGCAGCCGTCATCCAACTGGGTGACGGCTGTTTTTTTATACGCAGTCGCCAAGCAAAAATGATGCCTATCTGATTAATCTGGTCAAAGCAGGGTGCCAAAGTTGCGAGGCAGACAGCGAAGGCCGATACAACTTGCGGTAGAGTGTTACCAACTTTGGAGAATCTCTCAAAGTACATCGTTTCTCATTGGAGCTAATTGAACTGATGAAAGTCCGCATTCAGACTAATTCGATCCGCTTTCGTCTTGAAGGCCAAGAAGTCGAAGATCTAATCTCGTTAGGTCGGGTGTGTGAACAACTCACCTTACCTTGTGGGACCACATTTAACTTACTTCTCAATACCCAAGAGTCATTGCAGGAAACACGTATATCGGCGGGGGCAAATGCGATTGCGGTGGATCTCGATCGAGAGATCCTGACCAAGTGGAATAATAGTCAGTCACTGAGTTTGAAATTCGATTTGCAATCAGATGTTGAAGGCGATTCGCTCACTATCCTGGTAGAAAAAGATCTTCCTTGTCAGTCTCATTAATCTATGGCTGTATGGCGAAGAGCAGCATCTAAATTCAATGCATTCTCGATGATCCCCAAGTGCGAATATGCTTGAGGAAAGTTACCCAATGCGAGTTTAGAATGAGGATCATATTCTTCGCTCAATAAGCCGGTCGGACCTGCGAGGGCAGCCAGGTCTTTAAAAAGCTGCTGTGCTTCTTTGATTCGACCTACATAGACCAATGCATCGATGAGCCATGAGGTACAAAGATGGAATCCACCTTCTACGCCAGGTAGGCCATCATCGTAGTGATAACGGTATACGGTTGGCCCGGTGCGGAGATACCGCTCAACAAGATCGATCGTCCCTAGAAAGCGTGGATCGTCGGCATCTAACATGCCTGAGAGGCCAACAAGTAATGCTGATGCATCTGGATCACTTCCATCGTATGCAGCAGTAAAGGCATTCACTTGTGGTTTCCAGCCGTGCTCTAGAATATCGTCTTTGATCGCATCTCTTAGCTCATACCAGCCTTCGGGTTCTCTGCGTGCAAGCTCTCTGGCGATCTTAATGCCACGATCAACAGTAAGCCAGCACATCACTTTTGAGTGTACATGGTGTCGCCGAGGCGTACGTAACTCCCAGATTCCATTGTCTGGATCACGCCATCGACGTTCTACGGCGCGGACCATTGCTTCGGTCAGTCGCCAGTGCTCAGATGAGAGTGGCGCATGTCGAATCACAAGCTCGTAGATCAGTTCTACAATTGGGCCAAACACATCAATCTGGATCTGAGAGGATGCAGCATTCCCAACACGTACTGGTCGGCTGCCCGCGTAACCTCTTAGTTCTGCAATTTCACCTTCAGACTGAAGCTCCGTTCCGCGAATCGTATAAAGAGGCGACAATCGCTCCGGATGTTCAACAAGGTCTAAGATGTTCAGCATCCATTCAAGAAAACGGATTGCCTCGCCCTCTCGACCTAAACGGGTGAGGGACTGGGCCGACAGGGCGGCGTCCCGTAGCCAGCAGAATCTGTAGTCCCAGTTACGAATGCCGCCTATGGACTCAGGTAGACTGGTCGTTGCAGCTGCAGCAATGCCACCAGATGGACCGTAGCAAAGGGCACGGAGCGTTAGTGCGCTCCGTAATACCAGCTCGGGAGCAAGATCAGGTAGTTTGAGCTGTGGGATCCAACTCCGCCAGTGAAGATCTGTATCACGTAGTCGTTCCATGACAGTGAGATCGCCATCGGTGATTCGGCTGGTGCCAAAACGCAACTCGATGGCAAGGGGTGTTTCAGAAAGTTCGATCTCTGCTCTGGCAGTATGACTTCCACCCTCTTCAAAAAGTGACCATTGTACGCCTGGAGCAATCAGAACAATTGGATCAAGTGTATCGATAACCTCAAGATGATCTTCATGAACGCGCATTCTCGTGATATCGCGCCCAAAGTCTCGACGTGGCGCGAAGTCAATGACCGCGGTTCCTTTTCCTTTGAGTAAGCGCACAAGATCACTTCGACCCGCTCGCCTTCGCCATCTGTTTTCTGAACAGTCCATAAAGTCTGTGACAACCATGTTGCCCCAGCTTGTTTCAACCACCATCGAGTCTTGCCAATACTTCTGTATAGGTTTTTTGCTCTGGTTCTTGGGTAACACACTGAAGTAACCTGCAGTGGTGCCACCGACGAGTTGAGAAAAAAGTGATGGTGAATCTAGTCTAGGCAGGCATCCCCAAACAACTCGAGCATGAGGCGTGAGAAGAAGGCACGTCCGTTGATCAGATAAAAGAGTATGTTGTTCAATCGGCACAGCGTTGGCATCATGAATCCATTCATCACGAGATTCTGTCAGCTGCGCAAGCGTAATAGCTACTTCATCAGGATCAGAAACGCGGAATTCAGCAAGCGTGTCACCGTCGCCCACCTTGATGCCAATGTCTGGCCCGTAAAGGGTTTTGAACGCATCTTCATCCGTCGTGTCATCGCCTATAAAAAGTACTGCAGAGGCGCCTACTCGCCGACGCATCGTCTCGAGGGCAGCGCCCTTATCAGTAGCGATGACCGTAAGTTCGAGTACCATTTTTCCAGACTTTAGAAAGACACCTGGCAGTTTGGCTGGACCTTTTTCAATTGCTGCGAGTGCCGCCGATGCTGTTTCTGGTTTTACATTTCGATAATGGAACGCGACGCTTGCGGGTTTGACTTCAACTTTAAAAAGTGGATCGCCGGTCGCAATCTTTTTGATCTCAAATTCAAGGCGACGGCGGAGAGAAGTCTGTTGGTCTGTGAGCCGATGGTTAAAATCCGCGTCAAACTCACTTCCATGACTCCCAACTAAATGAATGGCTGGATGAAAATCAGTCAGCGTTGAAAGATCTTGGAGAGACCTTCCTGAGATGATCGCCACATGTGTTTGAGGCATCTGTGCCAGTAGTCGAATTGCAACAGCGCAATCTCGATTTGGTTTCGCATCACCTGGATTATCTACAATTGGTGAAATCGTGCCATCGTAGTCACAGGCCACCAAAATGTTTGGTGATTTGGCTAGGTTGAGCATGCTATCGTCAAGTGAAGTCATCGGTTGACAGCACCTAAGAACGATTTCGCCCAATCATGAACAGTATGCCGACGAATGATATCGCGCATGGATCGCATTCGACGCGTTGTCGCAGTTGGTGACATTGAGAGCGCTTCTTCTATGCTGACCATTAAGCCATCAATATCATGTGGATTAACTTGGATGGCTCCACGTAGCTCTTGGGCAGCGCCTGTGAACTCGCTGAGAACGAGCGTGCCTCTATTATCGACTCGAGATGCAACGAATTCTTTCGCAATCAAGTTCATACCATCTCGTAGTGGTGTGACAAGCATGACATCTGCGCAGCGGTACATGGCGATGAGCTCATCAATTTCTAGATTTCGATAGAGGTAGTCGATAGCCGGCATACCCAGCTGCCCATACTGACCATTTACCTTTCCAACTAATTCATCAATTCTTCTTCGCATCTCAATATACTCGTCAACGTCCTCGCGACTGGGGACAGCAACCTGTACAAGAACACATTCGTGGGGAGCCCATCTTTTGCTGCCAAGTAGTTCTTCGAAGGCACGTATTCGAATATCGATACCCTTGGTGTAATCTAAGCGGTCTACGCCGAGAATGATCTTTCGGTCATGCCCAATTCGTTTTCGAATATTCTGCATGCGTTGTATCACTGACTCAGTCTGGGCGAGATTGTCATACCGGTTATAGTCAATGGAGATAGGAAAGGCGGCGGCGAGAATGGTTCGATCACCTAGTCGCAAGGTCTGTCCGGTACCGCGGGCATCGGTGTAACGACGTGCAACTGCCTGAAAATTCTGAGCGCCAGGGCGCGTTTGGAAGCCAACTACATCCGCGCCGAGAAGCCCCTCAAGAATGGCTCGTCGCCATGGCAATTGCGCAAACAACTCTGATGGTGGAAATGGAATGTGGAGAAAGAAACCAATTCGAACATCAGGTCGGAGCTCTCGAAGCATCTTGGGTACGAGCTGAAGTTGATAATCCTGAATCCAAACGGTTGAATTTTTTGGGGCAACATCTGCAGCATATTCTGCAAAGCGATGGTTTACTTCTTGATATGGATTCCACCATCGTCGACGATAAATTGGTTTTCGAATGGCATCGTGATACAACGGCCAAAGAGTGCCATTGCTGAAGCCATGGTAGAAATCTCTCACATCAGATTTAGAGAGGCTCACGGGTACATTCTGGATGCCGTCGTGGAGAAAGGGCTTCGGACTACGGCCACTGCGACCGGTCCAACCAACCCATTGGCCGCTCGATTCTCGCAAGAGGGGTGAGAGTGCAGAGACAAGTCCACCTGGACTGATTTCCCACTTCATTCCATTCCCACGAGAAATGCGATGGACTGGTAGCCGATTGGCGACGATGACGAGATCTTGTGAGCTCAGAACGATCTGAAAATCTCCAGCCTTCTTGAATGAGGGACTTGTGAATGAGTCTGACGCGGCCCCATACTATCGTCCAGACCTATGCTCGGAGTCCTACTTCGAATGAGACTTATCTAGCTGTTGTAGAAATGACCGGCAGAAATTGTTGTATTGCTCTTCTATGCCCCTTAGTTTCTCAGCATCTTCGCCTGCTTGCTGGAGTTGCTGCTGAAGATCAGTAAGTTCTTGCATACTTGGGTGATGGGCAAGATTCGACCCGTCTTTATTCGCTTCCCACTGAGCTACAAGTTGCTCCAAGCGATCTAATGCTTTAGCGGTTGCGACACGTGCTTGAATATCACTGTATCCACGGTTAGCGAAAGGATTTGTGGGCATCAAATCCTTTGCTTCTGAATCAGTCAATCCAGAATAAACCATGAGGAAACGCTCCACACGATTCCATAGCTCGATACAGCTCTTTTTCAATTGACGCGATAGCCTGGAATCACGGACTGATTTTTTTAGAAGCTCTTGGCAAGCGTTTGTTTGCTGCTCTATCTCCAATAAATCAGCAAGTCTCTGTTTGTCATCACCAATGAGCTTTGAGATGGTCTTGTTGGCTTGCTTGAGTTGAATGGACCACGCTTGGTTTAACAAATTTGTGGCCGTTTCAACCTGTTTACGAGAGGCATCTACTTCTGAGCGAATCTTATTGATATCACCCGACCGGCTTCGTAGTTGCCTTTGTATTTCGATAATCTTTGCTTGTGCAGCATAGACTTCAGTGAGTTGCTGATCGATCGATAACTGTAGCTGTTGGCAAGCTTCTGAAGTGGCACTTATGTCTTGTTCAACTCGCTGTATTGCTTGTAATTGTGCCGCCTGTTGTGGTGTTGGGGGTGGGGGAGGCAGTAAGATGACTGTTTCACTCATGGCGCCATCTCGAAAGATCATCACACGTCCATCGTGAATAATCTCGTAGGCTTTTCCGTAAGGTACAGCGGCCTGTTTTTTACCCGAGGCCGAATCTAATAGTTCAGTGGCTCTCTTGAGATGACTTGTGGATTCTTTTAAGTCTCGATTGAGAGTGGCATAGGGCGCTGAAGCAGACTTGATGAGTTCCTGCTGTTGCGTAAGTTGGTTGAGCAGGTCATTGGCCTCTTTTCGGTCGAGTAAGTTCCCAGGCACACCACCAGATTCTGATGGTTGTGGATTCGTAACGGTTGAGATTGCTTTTTCTACGGCCCTCGAAAGAGCCTCGCCACGAGCAGAGTCACTTACAACTTTTCCATTTGCATCTATGAGATACATCTTAGGTATGCCGCGGACGCCGTATTTCTTGGCCAGTCTTGTATTCCAGCCACCACCTTCCATGATCTGCGGCCAATTCATTTTGTTTTGTCTCAAAAATGATTTGAATTTATTGCGATCACTATCTAGAGAGATGCTAATGACCTCCAGGCCACGGTCTTTGTACTTTTGATAGATCCTTTGGACGTTGGGTAATTCACGGATGCACGGTCCACACCACGTTGCCCAGAAGTCAATCAAGACAACCTTGCCTCGGAAATCGATCAAGTTGACGGGGTTACCAGTGATGGCATCTTTGGCATCAAAGGGAGGAAAGACCCGGCCAACATCAACTGATTGGGCGAGGCTTTGATGAGGCCAGCCAAGATGAAGGAGGAGCAGAAGTAGGCACATCAAGTGGTGAATTGGTGTTTTCATGGCCATATTCTAACCGGCCATCCTCATTTCCTTACCCATCAGGCCCAGGTATGCAGGAAAAGGGCCCGAGCCTCGGATTTATTCTTTCACTATTGATCCTCTGGGTTTAGGATTGGAGGTTGGAAAGGGGCCCTATGGTCCCAAATCCAGCTCAGGGCGGTAGGTTTCCAGTGGACCTTAAATGGCTTGCTACTGGACAGGAGGAGTTTGAGATGTTGCATCGAAAGCAGTTAAGTGTCATGACTTGGGCAATCGGCTTGTCGAGTTCTTTGATTATTGTGGCAGGGTCGGCTGTTGCCGGTCCAGGCGTCAATGAGGACGATGGTGGTGATGCTGGTGGGTCCCTTGGTACCGCATTGGACTTAACTGGATCGGGGCAGTTGTTACAAATCACTGGCAGCCTTGGATCAGCAGATCGCCAAGATATCTTTAAGCTCAAACTCGAAAGTGGTGCTAATTGGGGCTTTGGCCTAACACTTAATGGTTCTCCCTTGGCGTCTAGTACTTTTCAAAGTGCTTTATGGCTTTTTAATTCCGATGGTGAGGGCGTACTCGCAAATACCATCAGCCCCAATCCAGAGTATCTATCGCTTCTAGCGCCTTCATTAGTGGAGGGTGGTTCTACGAGTTTGGCTGCGGGAGATTACTACCTTGCGATTACAGAGCAAGGTGACGAGCCCTTTTCAACCGAATCATTGTCAATGTTTGATTTCGGAGGGTTTCCCGAAGATGCAGTGGTGGGACCAGTTGATCCAAGCCTTCGATTTGAAGATTCCTGGGCAGGTACAACAGGTACTGGCGGTAGCTACTCGATCAATATTCAGCCGTATCCAATCCCGGCGCCAGCAACACTGGCATTACTTGGGCTAGCCGGATTAATTGGTGGGCGTCGACGGCGCTGAGCCAGCCTCGTTTATTTGGGCATGGATCTTTTCCATTAGAGAAATGGCTTCCTGTCTTACATTGGCTTTCGTTCCTTGTGAATGATAGATATCGATCGCTTTTTGGCAGTGCTCCCGTGCTTTCGTAAGTTGATTCGTTTTCAAAAACAGCTCAGCTAATCTTCTATAAGTCATTGCTGCAGTCAGCGACTCTGGGCCGCGCTGAGCAATCTTTAGATCTAGTGATTGTTTAAAAAGTGACTCGGCTTCTTGTGCCTGGTCGAGCACCATTAAAGTGTATGCAAGATTGTGTGAAACACTTGACTCAATCCACAACTGTCTTTCTGGAAGACCTTGGAGTATCTCAAGAGATTCTCGAAAGTGTGGCTCTGCTTCAGCATACTTCTTTTGAAGCATGAGTTGCCAGCCAATATTATTTGTAGTGGCAGCGACCTGCTCACTTTGTGCTCCGTATAAGTCGATCTTCATCTTGCGAGATCGTTCCGCGAGGGCTCTTGCTTCGTCAAAATCACCGAGCATCTGGTAAGTGCTACCGAGATAGTCAATGGTATCAGCAAGGTCCCCAGGTTCTACATTTGGATCTGAGTCTCTAATGCGAAGTGCTTGATTATACAAATCCAAAGCCACTTCATAGTCTTTGAGATACCATAGTGCGCTCGCGAGATTGTGCTGGCTTAGCGCAGTGAGAGGGTGATCAGCCCCACATACTTCAAGTGACAGATCAAGTGCGAGCTGAAATTGCTTCTTCGCTTCCTCGTACGCCTCCCAATCTTTTAGATTTAGGCCGATTTCATTTCGATTGGTGATGACAAGAAGGGGTTCAGTGCCAGTTGCTTTATCGAGTTGTGATGCAGCTTGTAAAAGGCGAGTAACCGCATCTTCTTGTTGAGTCGATTGCAAGCTCAGCTCTGCCGAACGTCGTGTTGATTCGATCATTGTCATGAAGTTCTGTTGCGCTTCTGCTGCGCGATCATGTTGCAAGTTAATTTCGCTGATTAGTAAGATTGCCACGGCCATTCCGACAATTAATAAAGCGATAACTAAAGCAGAGCCGAATGCGAGCAGGCGGTTGCGACGAACAAACATTGTTGTGTAATAAACGAGTGTCGGAGGTCTTGCAGTGATGGGCTCACGTTTTAGAAAGCGTCTTAAGTCATCGCCGAGGGCCGCCGCTGATTGGTATCGTCGATTGGGATCTAGATCCATTGTCTTCATCACAATGGTATTGATGTCTTCAGGCAATCCAGGAACCAATTGCTCAGGTGGCGCAGGTTTTGAATGTTCTATGATACGAAGTGATTCACCGAGTCCTTTGCCATCAAGATCTCGTGGGGGTTTTCTTGTAATGAGTTGGTATAAGATAGCGCCCAGCGCATAGATATCAGTGCGGGCGTCAACAAGATCTGCGTTCCCAATACATTGTTCAGGGCTCATGTACTGAAGCGTGCCAAGAACTTGTCCTGAATGCGTTTGTGCAATCGTGCTTGAGGCATCAAGATCGACCATGCGAGCGATACCGAAGTCTAAAATTTTCGGTTGTATTTCTTGGTCGATAAGAATGTTGCTTGGCTTGAGATCGCGGTGTATCACACCTCTCAGATGTGCATGTTGGACGGCGTCACATATCTTTATGAGCACTTCAATCTGATCTTCTAGTCCGCAGTCCATTGTTTGAGACCAGTCAAGTAAAGGTTGCCCTTCGACTAACTCCATGGCAAAAAACGGCTGTGATCCGGCCGAAGTGTCTGCTGTTCCAGATTCATAAATCTGAGCAATACCAATGTGCTGCAGACGGCCGAGCATTTCGGCTTCTAACTCAAATCGTTTCGTGAGGCGTTGTCGCATGAGTCCGGGGCGAACAACTTTAAGAGCAACCGTTCGGTTTGGACTCGCCTGTTGGGCTCGAAAAACGACGCCCATTCCGCCCTCGCCAAGGATTTCAATGACTTGATAGGCGCCAAGTTTGAGCCCAACGAGCGTATTGACATCCCACGTCGACAAAATCTCCTTGGCACGCTCGACTCCAAGTTGTGGATTAAGAAAATTCTCGTCTTCAGCGGTCTCATAAGCCTTTATGAGAGCATGAACGTCGCGAAGTATCTTGGCATTGTCACCGCATGAAGCGACCAGAAAAGCTTCCCGCTTTTCTTCAGGCATATCTATTGCTTCACCAAAGATCTCTGCGGGAGTGGGATAACTCTCATTACTCACAGTTGATTAGTCCCGTCATCATGACTGTTCTCTTGTTAATTCCTGAAACAGCCAGGTGCGTCCGTAAGCCCATCTTCGCTTGATCGTTCGTTCAGAGGTATCTAATGTATCTGCAGCAGCTTCGACTGACAGGCCGGCAAAGAAACGGAGCATGACAACTTCGTGGGCTTCGTGGTCGTGCTTGGCAAGTTGGTCTAGAACACGATCGAGTGTTTCGATATCAGCGTCACTTCCTTCCGGTATCAATACAGGATCAATAACCAAATGTCCGGGACGATCCGCTGGTTGGCGACGTGCATGTTCAATAAGAATTCGCCGCATCGCCTGGGCTGCCGCAGCAAAAAAATATGACCGTCCTCGTTGGTGAATCTGTTCAGAACCGAGAAGTCGGGCATATGCTTCATGCACCAGTGCGGTTGCCTGGAGCGTATGATTGCCGCGTTCTCTGGCCATATAGCCACGTGCCATGCCATGAAGCTCTTCATAGACCACAGCCCAGAGCTCTGCCTTAGCAACCTCATCACCATCCTTAACCGAGTCTAGAAGTTGCGTCACAGGTCCGTGCTGAGGGTTTGTCATAGTGAAAGAACCGATCGGCAGCTCTCTGGAAGCTGCATTTTTTTAAAAATCTAACTCTGTTGGCCTGGGCTCTCTAAAAGTATCGCAGGCACTGTTGTAGTGGGCAAGATGAGGTGCCCCTATTGCAGCTGAAACAGCTTCAAACCTACCTATAAGCGTGTTGCTGATGGGGGAGCTGTTCCTGGTGAGTGAGAGCAGCTGTATGGGTCTGAAAAATAGGAGATACGAAATGAGGTTCAATCTGGTATTGGTCTATTGTGCAATTGCGCTGGGGTCTTTGTTATATCTGGTTTCTGCATCAGAAGTTTCTGCTGAAGAAGTGATCCAGGTTCCATATAGCTGGTCAGTTGAGAGGACTGGTGATCCCTTCGCAAGCGTCTTTGTTGAAAACACTGGTGGTATTGGTAATTCCATTTCCGATACGGATGCTTTAGCGGGTAGTTTTAAAATAACTTTAAATCATACGCCTCCAGAGTCGTTCATTGAGCGCCTCGATGATCTACCAACGGAAGTAACGTTGAAGATTAGTAGCTTATGGACAGGGACCCTATCTAATAGCACACTCGCATTAGATCCATTTGGGTTGACCATAGATACGCATATTCGTGCGTCAGCGAACATGACAGTGGCTGGTGGATTTCCTGCCTTTAACGATGTGGAAATTGGTGGTGCTTCAACCGCCGACATTAATCAACTTCGCACGCTTGCGTTGACGGTTGGTGAGGGCTCAGTTGCATTCGCTGGTAGCCTTGATCTTGATACGCTGTTCGGTTTTGGATCAGGGTTTCTGGGGGACTTCGCTATCGGAGCGACCAGCCTTGAGGTGAGTGGTTCGCTGCTGAACTCAACTGGAACAATCGGTTACGTCATTCCAGCACCAGGCTCTCTGGCACTTCTTGGCGTGGCAGGGCTCATCGGGCGTCGGCGCCGTCTCATTCACTGACAGTAAAGACCCGCCAGTTCTCAATGGCTGGTTCAGAGCATTTGAGGGCAGTCCCTTGGTATTGGTCGTCGCCCGCCCGCGATTTCAACCATTTCCAGTTGTTCTGGGAAAACCAATATACGGCCCTTAAGACGCACCCGGCATCAATAAGCCGGGTGCGTTTCTCTGCGCAGAATCGCTGCATGGATTATCATGCACAGATCATAGATACAGAGCAGGGCTAGTGTGCAACAAGGAGTCTTTGATGGCTTATGAGAACAGTCTGAGTATTCAAAACGATCCCGCAAATGACATGATGGGCTGTGGCTGCGTTGCAGTAGCATTCCTAGTCATCATCTTTGGATGTGGCGGTGGGTGGTGGTATTGGTTAGGACCTTCAGCATCTGACCTTTGTGATCCAGCATCGATCAACTGCGACGGATCATCAGGCGCCGTTCAAGAACTTGTCCAAGAGAATCTTCTTACGAAGGCTCGTGCAGCTGATGATGGTTCTGGTGATCTTCATCTTGATGTTTGGGTCACAGCTTCATTCTGGGACCTGCCAGTACAAAACCGGACAGAAGCACTGGAGCGTGTTCGCGATGAGCTGCTCTGTGGTCAGCAGGGAGGAACATGGAGTGGTTGGGCCCTGGTTCTCTTTGATGCAGACTCGGGCCAACAGTTAGATCGGATCGAATGTGCGGAGTATGGTAATTGGATGCCAGTTGATTCGCTTATACCCTCTAATTGATAGAAGTATCGATTACTCAGTCGCAGATCTCATTGGTAAATGTATCGAGGTAATCACCCACAATATTGATGCCCACATTATTGCAAATGTAGGTATCACTAATGACTGCGAAACCGCTGCGAAGATGGAATCCTCCGACGAAAGAGTTCCCGTCTTCAAGCCCAGCGGCTCCCCAAGAAACGACGCAGTCCCGCACGATTCCATGGGCGTCGTCACCAAATAGATTTCCGCCCTTGGCGCCTGCGGTGTTGTATTTCAGGCGTACGTCGTCCAACGTGAATTCACTATCTTCGAGCCGAATACCACCACCATGCTTCGATGCGGAGTTTTCTGTGATCGTCACATCTTTGATGCTGCCTACGGTGCTGTTGGCACTTATTCCGCCTCCGAATAGGCCGCTGTTCATATGAAATTCGCAATCGGAAATGGTAAAGGCAGCATCGAATACGCTGAGACCACCACCAGCAGCGGCAGACGCATTTCGTAGCAGACGACTATCTTTTAACGAAAAAGCACCGCGCTTAACTGACATGGCGCCGCCGTCACCTTGAGCAACATTTTTTTCGAATGAGCTTCTTTTAACAGCTGGAGCACTATTCTGTATAAAGAGTGCGCCGCCGTCATGGTCAGCAATATTTTTCTTGAATTTACATTTGTTGATCTCTGATGCAACGAGATTTTTAAGATAGACAGCACCGCCATCATAGGCTGCTTGATTGTTTTTGAAATTACAGTCGTCGAGATCATAGACTGCCGTATCAAGCGAAAGGGCACCCGCATTATTGGCAGTGTTTTTTATAAATTTAGAATCTAATATTTTCCCAGATCCTGCATGAATCCAACAGCTTCCACCATCTTGAACAGCGGTGTTCTTCTTGAACAGGGTAGATTGAATAACAAAGCTGCTCAGGTGGCTTTCCAAAGCGCCGCCATCATGAGTAGATGTATTCTTTTGGAATTCACATCTTTTGACTAAGACATCACTGGTCATGGCATACATTCCACCACCATGATCGGCTTGGTTATTTTTCAACAGGCAGTCTTTTAAGACGAGTCCATCTGCTGCAATGGCACAAATGCCACCACCTAAATCGGCGCTATTATTGTGTACATAGCAATCTGAAAGAGTGGGACTGCTATTAAGTATCAGGATGCCGCCACCAAGTGACTCTAAGGAAAGTGGATCGAATCCTCGACCATTTTCGACAGTAAATCCCTTTAGTTCAGAGTCTGTCCCCTCGCCAGAAAGAAAGAGAACGGCGCTGCTACTGCCACCAGCATTGATAATCGTTTTGCTGCGCCCCTCAATAGATGAAATCTTGATGGCCTTACCCTTGAAATCGATCGATTCAAAATAAGTACCCGCATGAACCTGGATGAGATCGCCATGACTTGAGGTATTAATGGCGGCTTGGATATTCGAAAAATCACCGGTTCCATCAACTGCTACTGAATAGGTATCAGCGAGCAGATGGAAGTTGATCGCTACAATCGGAATAAAAGAGGTGCGCCAAATTGATCTGCATTTCTCTCGTTGAGTCAACATCGTTGAATGCATGAAGAATCTCCCCGCCTCCAGCAACATGTCGGCAGGGTAATGCTCACACCTAAGTCAACTTTGTCACTTCGCTTCTGTTGCGGCAAGTAAGTAGTTGATCTGGCGCAATGATCAGTTAGATATCGGCCTTAGGTGGATGGACTTGGGCCGTCTTGCTCGATGCATTGGATTAGAGGATCTGTAGGGGGCAAACAATCAGTTGCAAATATCATTGTTATTGCCGTTGATATAACTACCCTTGATGTTGTCAGGACTGTTATTACAAATAGTTGATCCTGAAATTAGGACATAGGCGTTCTTGACTCGAATAGCACCGCCGTTTTTTGCGGTATTGTCCTTGATACTACCTTCAGTGATGGTGCCATTTGATGACTGCATATAAATCCCGCCGCCGTCATCGGTGCTGTCATTTTTGACAACTTTTAATGACAGAAGGGCAAAGCCTGAATTCGCCAAGAAGAGGCCACCACCCTGGTCAGTCGCATTATTTTTTTGAACTGATCCGAATCTAATATCAATGGTCGAATTGCTTGATCCAATTCCGCCACCGAGGAGAGCCTCATTCTGTTTGAACTGGGTGTCCACGATTAAACAGGATGCGTTGTTGAGGTCTAGGCCTCCGCCACTGAGAAGGGCTACGTTCTTTTCAATCTTAGACTTGTTTGAATACACTGATCCATTATTAACAGCAATACCACCGCCATAGTTGTTTGCTTCATTGCTTTTCAATTTGCATTTCTCAAGATCCGCGTCTGCATCGCCGCGAATATAGATGCCTCCGCCATCATCCTGAGCATCATTTTTAATGAAATCACATTTTGAAATAGTTGTCTTACTAGATTGAGTTATCTGAGCACCAGCGCCACTTTTTCTCGCGGCGTTCTTTTTGAAATCAGAGTCATTGAGATCGACCGTGCTGTTTTCTAAAGAGATGCCTCCACCATATTGGCCCTCATTTTTTGTAAATGTACAATCATCGAAGTAGCCAGTGGATTGGAGGGCCATGGCGCCACCACCCGATTTGTCTGCCGCATTTTGTTCAAAGGTACACTTTGTGAAGTAGAGATTTGCCCGAAAGGCTTTCAGGCCTCCGCCTTCTGCGCCTGAAATATTGGAACTGATTTCGGTCTTTGTCATTTCCACTTGGCCTGATTCAATATAGATGCCGCCGCCGCCACCATCACTGGTGGCATAGTTCTTCTCAATCGTGCACTTCTCTATATAGGGTTCCGCTGCGTCATACACACAGATACCGCCGCCATAATCGGCCTCATTATCTTTGACTACACAATCCAAAATTTCTGGGCTGCTTCCAATGATGAGAATACCTCCGCCGAGGTGATCACTATTTAGCAATGAATCTCCGCTACCATTTTGAATCGTAAAACCTTCAAGCTGTGCGTTTCTATTTTCACCCGAGTCAAATGTGACGACACTGCCGGTATTTTGGCCGTCGATAATTGTGTTGCTACTTCCATCCTTCGAAAAGACCTTAATAGACTTGCCTAAGAAGTTAATGTTCTCGTTATAGCTTCCAGGATAGACCTTGATCTTATCGCCGTTAAATGCAGCATTAATTCCACTCTGAATACGAGTGTAGTCAAAGCCGCCACCCTGGCCGACCGTAATCGTGTCTGCAAGAACGCTAGAGCTCAGAGCGAGTGTGAGGGCTAAAGTGGTCAGGGATCTTTGGTGAAGCATGTTCATTCATCCGGCTGAAAGTGTGTTTCAGAAATAGATTCAGATCCTGTATTAGACCAGCTTGTCGGTCTAAAATCCATAAAACACAAGAAAACACAGCATGCATTGGGTTGCGATGCTGAGCGTGTCAGGAATGAGGTCATTTTGTGTCTATTTAGAATTCAGACGCAATGCGTAGGTAGAAAACGAGGGCATTTGAGAGTGATGCCGGATCTCCGCCTGATGGTGTGGAATACCACTCGATACCAGGTTGGACCTGGAGCCAGGGTGTGGCCTGATACAGGTAGTAAGCCTCAAGAAAGCCTTCTCCGCCACCCGGGCTGCCGTTGGTATCGCTGGTCGAAGGAGAAAGGTAGATATCAGGGTTCTCTGAAAATGAAGAGTATCCTCCCATCAATCCCAGGGAGTCAGCTGGGCGTCCGGGTACGACGCCGGTTGCAGAAATTCCTGCATTGGCTGACCAGTTGACGGGGTTCTTATCAGGGTCACTCCAGCCCAGTTGGCCGAATACAACAACGCCGCCGCCTTGCTTTGCGATTTCTTCGCTTGGTGCCCAGATTGTCTGGCCTCCGTAGAGCAGCCAACCTGGAACATCTTGCACACCATCAGGTGCATTACCACTGGTTCCAGTCTTTCCAGTTTGGAGCCATCCTGTGGCAGAAATTGAACCACTTAATTGGCCGCCCAGCATCCATTGATAGGTACATTCAGTAATAAAGAACCAATGGCCGTCATTATCGAAGAAGTTGCCAGGGCCTCGGCTTCCAGATGAATAGATAAAGCCACCTGTTTCAGAGTCAAAGGCGCCATTACTTCCATCAAACCAACCGAATCGTCCCACAATGGTGTCATCGAGTTCCCACGATGCAATAAGGCCGACGGCTTGTTCTGGGTAAGAAGGAAAATAAGGGTTCAGTGTTGTTGCATACCCTGCTGCGCCATTAACAAAAGCGGCGCTTCCTGGAATCGCTGAAAAGAGAAGGTTGGCATCTTGCTTTCCGAAACGAATAGACAGGCCAGTGGACCCGAGTTGCTGGTCATACCAGAGTTGAGACAGTTGATTGAGAGGTAGTCTTGCTGGCAGCTGAGATAGGGAGGTATTTGAGGCGCCAGTGGCATCAAAGGATTGTCCATTACCGAAGGGGCCACCAAATGAAGTCCATTGCTGATAGTTGGTGAAGAGGGTGCCGCCATCAAGTCCAAGAAGCTTATCTGTCTGAAAGGTGAGCCCTATAGAAAGTAGATTGCCGCCATAAAAGTCGGTGGCAAGCCCACCCTCTGTATTCCACCCTAGCATTGTAATGACCCCGCCATTAACAAAGATGCCATCTTTTTCTAAAGCACCTCGTAAGCCAAATGGATTACCCAAAAGACCGTCGGAACCCAGTGGCCATGACCCTTGCCTCGTCCTTGTTGTTGTTGCATTAAGGCTAGGATTATCTGTGTAGGGGTTCGGTTGCACCATACGGCTTGAAGGCTCGGACCCAATGTCAATCGCCTCTCGGCGATCGACTGGTTCAGGAGCATCTTCTGGTAATGGGTCTTGTTCCTGCGCCGTAATGCCACCAGCTAATCCAAGAACGATCAGAGACAAAGCAAGAGAGTATTTGAATGTATGAATCATTTATCTGATGCAGGCAACGTAGTCGCATTTGAATCGGCAGGAGAGTCGTCACGCCTGCCACCACCCAACTTTTCGCTGATCCACTGGACGATTGCATAGAGCATCGGTACTGCAACAAGACTAATAATCGTAGCCAGTAGCATGCCTCCAAAGACCGTTGTGCCCATGGCTTGGCGACTCATCGCTCCTGCGCCTGAGGCAATCAGTAGGGGAATCACGCCGAGGATGAAAGAAAGGGCTGTCATGAGTACTGCTCTAAATCGCAGCGATGCAGCTTCAGTAGCAGCTTGCAAAATAGGAACGCCACTATCTCTTCTTTCCTTCGCAAACTCCACAATGAGAATAGCACTTTTGGCAGAGAGTCCAATGAGCAGCACAATTCCGATTTGCGTATAAAGGTTATTGTCAATGTCTCTAATCATCAGCGCCGCTACTGCACCCAGTAGGGCAGTTGGAACCGCAAAGCAAACAGATAAAGGTAGTGACCAACTCTCATATTGAGCAGCAAGAACGAGATAGACGAGTAGGATCGATAGTAAAAAGATGAATATGGGTGATCCAGCAGATTGTTGCTGGAAAGCAATTTCAGTCCATTCATAGTCCATCGATCGAGGCAATGTTCGGTTGGCCATTTGCTCCATTAAGACCATAGCATCGCCAGAAGTGAAACCAGGCGATGGACGGGCGACAAATTTTGCGGCTGGATAGCCGTTATGACGGTAGATCGTCTGTGCGCCCAGCGATTTTTTCACATCAATAAATGAACCAATCGGAATCAGAGCGCCTGATTGACCTCTGACATCAAGCCTGCCGATGTCAGCGGGCTTGTTTCTAAAGCGTCCCTCTGCTTGCGCCTTTACTTGATAGGTACGGCCGAAGAGCGTGATGTCATTGACATAGACCGAGCCTAGATTGGTCTGAAGAACGCGAAAGACGGAGTCCATACTGACGCCGCGGGCCAAAACCTGATCACGTTGTACATCAACAAAGAGTTGTGGAATATTTGCTTCGAAGCCATTGTAAGAGCCCATCAGTGCCGATTGACTATCAGCATCGTCAACGAGCACATTGACCGTTTTTTCTAAAGCAACGAGTCCAGCGCCGCCTCGATCTTCAACCTGCATCGCAAGTCCACCTGATGTGCCAAGGCCGGGCAGACTGGGCATGCCTAAGGCCATCACAACGGCTTCTTGTATGTCCCTGAACTCGGTATTGAGGTTCTTGAGGATTGCGTTTTGTGATTTTTCCGGATCTTCTCTCAATGACCAGTCATCAAACAGCACAATAAGTGTTGCACTATTGGATGACGCGGCACCGTTTCGAAGTGAATAGCCCGCAATGGTAATGGTTTCTTTAACGCCAGGCGTCTTGAGAATGATCTCTTCCACTTGGTTGGCGACAGTATTCGTGCGTTCGAGGGCGGCTGCTTCTGGTAATTGCACATTGACAACGCACCATCCCTCATCTTCTTGCGGAACAAAGCCTGTCGGTAACTGTCCAAACCCATAAATGGCGATCAGAATAAGGCCGATGAAACAGATTAATCCGACAACAGCAATACGAAGGAAGAATTGCACAATACGCGTATAGGCCTTGGTCGTATGAGTCATGCCTTTGTTAAATATTCGCCAGATAAAGAAAGGTTTTTCTGGGCTTGGTCGCATCAGAACGCCAGCAAGTGCTGGACTCATGGTCAGTGCATTAATGCTACTGAACACAGTCGCAATACAGATTGTCAGCGCAAATTGCTGGAAGAGCTGCCCCGCAATACCCGGCATGAATGCAGTTGGTAGAAAGACGGCCAGCAAGACTAAAGTGGTTGCGATGATGGGGCCAGAAACTTCACTCATAGCAAGTGTTGCAGCTTCACGAGCCGAACATCTCTTTTCATCGAGGTGACGTGTCACATTTTCAACGACCACGATGGCGTCATCAACAACAATACCAATCGCAAGCACTAATCCGAAGAGTGATAACTGATTAATAGAAAACCCTAATAACAACATGATGGCAAAAGTGCCGATCAGTGAAACAGGTATGGTGATTGCTGGAATTAATGTTGCACGTACATTCTGTAGAAAGACGTAAACGGTAAGAACAACGAGCAAGATAGTGATCAAGAGTGTGATCACTACTTCTTTAATGGATGCCTTAATTACATCTGTCGAGTCATAACTGACAACATAACTCATGTCGTCAGGAAATCGCTCAGAGAGGCGTTCCAGCGTTTTTTTGACACCATTGGCCACGTCGATGGCATTGGCACCAGGCAGTTGGTTGACACCGAGAACTGCGGCCGGCCGACTATTGTACTCGGCAGACATTTTGTAGTTGTGTGAGCCGAGTTCTACCCGAGCGACATCAGAGAGTCTGACAATTCGTCCATTCGAGTCAGATTTGATAACAATCTGCGAAAACTCTTCTGGTGAGAGGAGCCTGCCCTTGGTGGTCACTCCGAATTGGAAGACCTGCCCTTTAGGAACAGGTGGTTGGCCGATCTGCCCAGCTGCAACAACTGCATTTTGCTCTCTTACAGCCTGGAGAACCTCATCACTTGTCAGATTCAGTGCATGCATAAGTTCTGGATTGAGCCAGATACGCATGCCATATTCGCCCGCTCCAAAGACAGATATTCCACCAACACCATCAACGCGTTTAATGGGATCGACTAATTGTAAGACGGCATAGTTATTGAGAAAAAGAGCGTCATGCGTGGTTTCTGGTGAATACAGACAGATGAATAGGGTTGTTTCGCTTGATTGCTTATTGATGCTGATGCCCTGGCGTTTGACATCTTCGGGAAGGCCAGGTTCGGCAGCAGCAACACGGTTCTGGACCATCACACTGGCGAGGTCAAGATCTGTGCCAATCTCAAATGTAATATTGAGATTCATGGTGCCGTCATCAGTGCTGGTGCTGGTCATGTACATCATGCCCTCAACACCGTTGATTTCTTGTTCTATGGGGGCCGCTACGGTTTCTGCAATGGTGGCGGCGTCTGCTCCTGGATAAACAGCTTCAACATTAATAGTTGGGGGAGCAATTTGGGGATAACGTGCAATTGGTAAGACGGCTAAGCAAATGCCACCAATCAACACCACCACGATCGATATGACCGATGCAAAGATAGGGCGATATATAAAGAAGCGGCTGAACATATTCTCAATCTTGCCACCAAAAAAGCGTGGCGTTACTTATTCAGTATTGCTATCGACAGTGGCTTTCATTCCCGGCTGAACCTTCTGAACGCCAAGGACGATGACCCGATCATCTTTAGTAATTCCCTCAGTAACAACTTGCAATGGGCCATCCACTTGGCCCATTTTGACATCTTTTCTTTGCACTTGATCATTCTTATCAAGTGTCAGTAAAAAGGAGCCAACGACGTCTTGTTGAAGAGCCGTGCGTGGCACTAAAAGTGATTGTTCTGTTGTGAGTGGTATTAAGACTCGTACGAATAAGCCAGGCACCAGTACTCCTTCTGGATTGGGTAGGGTGCCTCGTAACTCAATTGTCCCCGTATCTCTGTCGAGTCGATTGCTAAAATAATCGACGGTGCCTTTTGTCGCATATGGAGCCCCATCAGCCAACTCAATAGTGAATTGAGAGTTACTCCTCTGATCTTCTTCTGTTTTACTTGCTTGGCCCGGATTTTTGCGAAGGTGTTCGATCAGCATGCGTTCGTTTGCATCAAAGTAAACAAACATTGGATCAACAGTCACGATTGTTGTTAACAATGTGGGTTCGCCTGTGCCAACAAGATTGCCTTCAGTCACTAAAGTGCGGTCAATCCGACCACTGATTGGAGCGCGAATAATGGTGTAGTCCAGATCAATTTGGGCAGCCATCACTGCTGCCTCGGCAGAACTGATGCCAGCAGCAGCAGTGTCCCGATTTGCGGTTGCCTCGATCAGTTCTTTTTCGCTGACAACGCGGTTGCCATCTTGAGAGAGCGCTGAAACCCGAGTAAAAATCTCATTGCTCAGCGTAAACTGAGCTTTCGCGGCACTTAGATCTGCCTGTGCAGCAGAGAGCTTGGCTTGATAAGGACCTTTCTCAATAACGAAGAGAATCTGATCTTTCTCAACCAATGAGGCGGGTGAGAATTTTATTGACTCTAAAAAACCAGGCACGCGAGCTCGAATCTCGACGAGCTCAACGGCATCTGTACGGCCGGTAAAGATATTGTGCGTGGTGACATCCTTCTCTACAGGGGTCTGCACAGTGACTGTTGGCGGCGGTGGAGCAATGAACTCATTACTTGACCCACACCCACAGGTCAACAGAAAAGCTGAGATGGCGAGCGTGTGAGAATTGATGTGTTTTAGCATGGGCAGTTAGCTCATTTATATCGAGGATTAAAGCGGTGCACATCATAGCAAACCTTTCCTCTAGAGCAGGGTCTCAGTATTATCTATCCGTACGCTACAATGGGCTTGATTGAACTCAGAAACCAGTAGCGTCGCGGTTTCGATGTCTGGGTTCAATGGCATGCAGATAAACAAGTGGAGCCTATTTCAGTAATGGCCAGAATCTCACGAGTAATGTGGCTTTTCGTGCTGTGCATGAGTGTGGTATTTGTCAGCCATGCGATGGGGGATGATGCCTCTTCATATGTGGGACAGCCTGGAACTACTGATTTAGAAGTTAAATTGCTTAGCGGTTTCGGTGGCGTAACCAATGCACCTGAAACATCTAAACATGGCGACGGTTTTCAGCAGTTAACGCGGCAGTGGGAATATATCACTGATTGGCAGCTTCTTGCTTCGATCATCATTGGTCTGGTTGTTGCAGCACTGTGTGCAGCCATGATTGCATGGCAGCCTGGGACAGGTGCTGCCTCGCGTGACCCCAGCTACCTTGAGGAACGCAAGGCGCTTATTGCTCTTGGTGTACTTGGCGCAATGGTTGCCAATATTGTGGAAGTAAGCCCGCCAATGGCCTTGGTGATTTTCGGAATTGGTGGCCTCATTCGTTTTCGTACAGTCTTTGAACGCCCGAAGGTGACGGCAAGAGCAATTGGTGTTGTTGTAATTGGCCTGGCTTGTGGTTTGAACCTGATTGCGATGGCGATCATTCTTGCTCTCTTCTTCTGGATCTTACTGTTGTTGTTGGAAGCCAAGTCAACCGTTGAAGTGAAACTTCAGGTGGATCCATCTCGAGATATACAAGAAGTCATTGAACGTGCGCAATCCTGTTTGAATGATGCGGGATTGCAAGTGTATCGCACTACTGCAAACCGCTCTGGTACACAAGTCACTGTAACCGTACAGTTGGATTCTTCAGTCACTGCATCAGAGCTTGCAAAAACAATACAGCAATCAATTCCTCCAGGGCCACCGGTCGTTATTCACTGGTCTATGAAATAGCAGACAATAAAATGATGGTATTGAACATGATCAAGATTCTGCGTTCGAGCTGCGTAACAAGCATCCCCTTATACGCGGCAGTGTTTGTATTGAGTGGTTGCGTAAGTTCTCATGGCTTGTCTCTTCCCTCAAACAAAGAGGAGTCACAAAAATGGCAAGAGGCGAGATCGCAACTTGCATTGCCTGATCCAATTGCAATGGCAAGATTGGAGCCATTTGTTGGAGAGTGGGATTGGGATGTTGCAGTCTGGCCCTTTCCTGGAGCAGAGCCACAAGAGGCCAAGGGCAAAGCAGTCATGGACATGGTTGCAGGCGGTCGTTTTCTCAAGATTGACTATGAGGAATCTTTGGGAGGAAGCAACTGGGGGACAATGTTTTTAGGTTTCGACCGTGGAACATCTTTATACCAACTGGTTTCTTTTGGTACCACGAGTAGTGCAATGACAGTTGGGTGGGGTGTGTTTGATCGTACTGCTTGGAACTGGAAATTTGATGTGGCTTTTACAGATCCAATAACGCGTCGAGAGGCTCAGATCAATCTGACGATCCGGCGTCCAAGACTAAACACGCAAATCTGGACTGCTTGGCGACGTAATACTGAAGGCGAGATGGTGCGGTGGTCAGAAACCACGTTTACTAAACGTCCTGAATCAGATACGGCCGCCTCTATCAATAAATAAGATTGCGTCATTCGTCTTGCGAAGATTCTGATGTACTTTCGGGAACGCGACCCGGGGCACGATTCTCTTGTCCCTGCGTTTTGGTGAGTCGGTCTCCCAGTGCCTGGCGTTTTTTGTCTGCAAGGGCGACTAATTGGGCGACAACTTCAGGATGCTCATGAGCAACATTGTGTGCTTCACTTGGATCGGCTTCTAAGTCGTAAAGAGCAAGGTCAATTTTTGCCGAGTAGTCATATCTTCCTGGTTTCCCATCAATGCCAGCGACTTGATTATTCATAGTTCGATAGCGATGTGGAAAATGAAGTTTCCACTTGTTGTGTCGCATCGCTTCTAGGTCATTGTCGTGGTAATAAAAGTAGTATGTTTCTTGAGGTGATTTAGCGCCAGGTTTGCCGAGCAGTAGATCTTTATAACTGCGGCCATCAATGGGGCGTTCGCTCTCAGCGTTTGGCACAGGTGCATCTATTAAATCTGCAATGGTCGGTAGGACATCAATAGTCATCACAGGGGCGCTTGTGACTTGGTTTGCTGGAATACGGCCTGGCCAACGGGCTATTGAAGGGACGCGGACGCCACCTTCAAATGTCGTGCCTTTTCCCTCTCGCAAATGACCTGTTTGCCCGGCATGATTGCCATAGCTGAGCCAAGGTCCGTTATCTGACATGAAGAGCACAATGGTTTGGCTGTCAAGATCAAGTTCATCAAGCGTATTGAGTATCTGCCCAACGGACCAGTCGATCTCACCAATCACATCAGCATACGTGCCCATGCCTGTTGCATTTTCTCGGGTGTTGTGCACAGCTAGCGGTACATGAGGCATCGGATGAGCAAGGTAGACAAAAAACGGTTCGTCCTTGTGAGTTTTTATAAAGTCAATAGCACGTTGCGTAAATTCGGTGGTAAAACGGCCTTGGTCTGGACTTGTTTCTATGACTTGGTCATCTTCAATAAGTGGTAGTGGTGGATAGGTGCCTTTGCGGGCTTCGGGATGTTGGGGCCACATGTCGTTCGAGTAGGGGATGCCAAAGTAATCATCGAAGCCATGGTTGACTGGTAAAAACTGAGCATGATGCCCCAGATGCCACTTCCCATATGCTGCGGTTGCGTAGCCTTGCGTTTTGCAAATTTCAGCCAGGGTAATCTCGTCGTCGTGAATGCCATGGCGTGCATTGGGGTTGAGTGCGCCCGCAATGCCAATTCGGTTTGGATAGCAGCCTGTGAGTAGCGCAGCTCGTGAAGCTGAACAGACTGGTTGGGCCACATAAAAGTCAGTAAATCGAAGGCCTTCTGTCGCCATGCGATCAAGGTTTGGTGTTGCAACATGTGTTCCGCCATTGGCGCCCATGTCAGCCCAGCCCTGATCATCTGTAAAGATGATGACCACATTCGGTGAGCGATTGGTATCGACCGTGGGCGTAGGTGTGTTGTTTGCACTGAAAATGGACGCCAGGATTAGTAATAAATGAGGGCTCATCGAAAACTCCATCTTTTTGATAACGCAATTCTAACACTCGCTGGAGGGTCTTCGCTATTTGAATGCTGCGATCAGTAAAAACACTTTAGTTGATGGCATTCTCTAGGTAGACTGGTGCTGTGATTGAGTGGACTTTTACTCTGATATTGTGCTTTGCAGAGAGTCGCAGTGCGGCAGATACGCCTACTGCGCGGCAGCCAAATATTGTATTTGTGATGACCGATGATCATGCTTCAGCAGCGGTCAGTGCTTACGGATCACATCTTAACCAGACACCACACATTGATGCACTCGCAGATCAGGGGACGCTATTTGAGAATGCATTTTGTACCAATGGAATCTGTGCTCCTAGCCGCGCCGTGTTTCTCACGGGCACGCACAGTCACATCAATGGAGTGGAAGATAACGGCGATATATTTGACGGTTCACAAGCAACGTTTCCGAGCTTATTGCAGGATGCGGGTTACCAAACAGCATTATTTGGGAAGTGGCATCTCAAAACCGATCCCACCGGTTTCGATCATTGGGAAGTGTTGCCGGGGCAGGGGCACTACTACGCCCCTGAATTTGTCACGGCTGATGGAAAACATAATGTCAGTGGGTATTGCACAGATATAACCACAGACAAAGCAATCGACTGGCTTGCTGGCCGTGAAGATAAAGATCGCCCCTTCTTGTTAATGGTGCAACACAAGGCGCCTCATCGCAGCTGGATGCCTGGTCCAGATCATCTCAATTTGTATGAAGATGTGAAGATTGCTGAGCCGGCGACGCTCTTCGATGATTATGCAACGCGTAGTGATGCGGCAAGAAATCAAGAAATGTCGATTGCGAATCACATGTGGATGAATTATGACTTGAAAGTGCCACCAATAGATAAAGAGGGTGTACTTGATGGTCCTGATCGTTGGGCAGATGGCCTGCTAGAGCGAATGACGACGAGTGAGAGATCCAATTGGAACGCTGCCTTTGAGCCGCGCAATCAGTCCTTCCGAGAAGAAGGGCTTGAGGGTCAAGATCTCGTTCGATGGAAGTACCAGCGTTATATAAAGAACTACCTGCGTTGCATCGCATCGGTTGATGACAACGTGGGCCGACTCAACGAAGCGCTCGAAGCGGCAGGATTGAGTGGCAATACCATTTTTATCTACGTTTCAGACCAGGGGTTCTACCTGGGTGAGCACGGTTGGTATGACAAGCGCTTCATGTACGAACCTTCACTCCGTTTACCTATGATTATTCGTTGGCCTGGCCAGGCTATCGCAGGGCAGCGTCGTCAGGAGCTGGTTCAGAATCTTGATATGGCGCAGACGCTGCTGGATGCTGCCGGTGTTGCAGCGCCTGATCGTATGCAAGGCCAGAGCATGCTGCCGCTCATACGTGGAGACAGTGTGGATCCATGGCGGTCGAGTATTTACTACGAGTACTCAGAGCAAGGTATTCATAATGTGGAGCCACATTACGGTGTCCGTACAAGCCGATATAAGCTGATTTACTTTCCAGGATTAGACGCATGGGAGCTCTATGATTTGAAAGTGGATCCCAATGAAATCGATAATCGTATTGATGATCAGAAATATGCTGACATCGCAGCAAACTTGCGATCGGAACTCACTCGGCTCCGCCATCATTACCAAGTTGAGGAATCAAAGGGGCAAGACCAATGATGTCAAAGTCATTAAGGCGAACATGCTTTGTCTCTCTGGCGAAATTCCGGATTCGTATTGCATTGGCCTTTGCTCTTTGTTTTGTTGGTACGGTCGATCATACGTTTTCTCAAAATCAGGATGAATTACTTGGCACATTCATTAATCAGTGGTGTCTTGATTGTCATAGTTCGCCGCGTCCCAAAGCTGATCTTGATTTAGGGGCCGCTCTTGATGCACTCAAGAATGATGACATGTGGCCAGTTTGGCGCGATGTTCAAGCGAGGCTGATTGCAAAAGACATGCCTCCAAAGGGGGAGAAGCCCAGTGACGCTGAATATCAAGAACTAGTGGCACAACTCAAGCCAATAGTTGCAGCTTTGCCAATAACGGATGATGGTCGTGTTCGCACAACCATGCGACGACTTAACCGCGCAGAGTACGCAAATACAATTGCGGATCTATTTTTTGTTGACTTCAATCGAGACGATCTCCCTGTTGATGAGATCGGCCATGGATTTGATAATAATGGTGATGTGCTTTCTATTTCACCTTTGCTTTTTGAGAAGTACATGAATGCAGCAGAGCGAATTGCTCAAGCCGCATTTGTAGATTTGCAAAGCGCTGAGCCGGCACTTATTCAGCAAACGGCTTCAGAGCTTCATGCCGAGCGTGGCGCACACCTCAATAAAGAGGGTTGGGTGTTATTTACGAATAGTGTGGTTGAGGGCGAAATTGATGCGGTCCATTCCGGTCGCTATCGATTTGAGGCCGAAGTAGCGGGTAAACAAGCAGGTCCCGATCTGGTCGAAATGGCTTTGTTTCTTAATGGAGTTCAAATCAAGAAGTTTGAAGTATCTGGTGACATGCGTCTCCAAAAAATAGGTTCAGAAATAGACTTAAAGTCTGGCGTCTCCACATTTGGCGTCGGCTTTCTAAACGACTACTACGAACCTAAAAATCCCAAGCCTCGAGAGCGGGATCGCAATGCTCATCTCTCATCGATTTCTTTGGAAGGTCCACTTGATATTCCCAGTCCAACAAAGCTACAGGTTCTGTTGAATGCGAAAACTGAGCATCTTCCAGAGTCAGAACGTTTGAATGAGCAGGTGCGAATATTGGCATCGATGGCTTGGCGTCGGCCAGTTGACGATACTGAGGTAGAAGCACTTCTCAATATCGTGACAGAATTGGTTAGAGAAGATCAAAGTGATGCGCAGAGGCTCCGGATTGCATTGACAGCGCTCCTGGTGCATCCACGCTTCTTGTTCCGTATAGAAGCTGATCCACGCTCAGGCGAAGCACAACGAACAATTGATGCGTGGGAGTGGGCGACACGAGTGAGCTACTTTCTTTGGTCGAGTGCGCCGGATGCAATTCTGACTGAGGCAGCTGCATCAGGAGCGCTCAATGATTCAGCTGGAAGAAAGATGCAGCTTGATCGTATGATTGAAGATCCACGTGCTGCGGCCCTGGCAGAGCGATTTGGCGCGCAGTGGTTGCAGATTGACGGACTCGATCAGCTGCGTCCAGATCCTTCACAGTTTGGTGATTTTACTGATGAGCTTCTTTCAGCAATGAGAGCAGAGACAGTTCTCGTCTTCGATGCAATCTTGAAGGAGGGGCGGCCAATGAGTGACTTACTCGAAGCTGATTGGACCTTCATGAATGAGGTGCTTGCAAGACATTATGGAATTCCAGGTGTGCAGGGTTCACATATGCGGCGCGTCTCGCTGGATCCCGAACTGCCCGGTGTTCCTGATCGAATGGGCGTCTTTCGGCATGCGAGCGTACTACTTGCCACGAGTAATCCCACCCGTACCAGCCCAGTGAAACGGGGCAAGTGGGTTTTGGAAGTGCTTTTCGATGATCCAACACCGCCACCACCAGCCAATGTTGATGGCTTGCCTGAGGATGGGAGAGTCACTGGTAAGACTTCGCTACGAGCTTTGCTTGAAGCTCATCGAAGTGATCCTGCCTGTGCTTCTTGCCACAAGCGTCTTGATCCACTGGGTTTTGCATTGGAGCCATTCGATGCGGTGGGCAGGTGGCGCGAGCACGAAAACAACTTACCTATTGATGACGCTGCGAGATTGCCAGATGGAACACTGCTTGATGGACCGCAGGGTCTACGTGATCTACTGCTGGCCAGACCAGATTTTATAAGATCATGTTGCCGTCATTTGTTGACGTATGCGCTGGGCCGTGGCCTTTCAAAAGATGATGAAAATCAAGTCGATGAGATTCTCAATGGCATTGGTTCAAATCCGAGTCTACGAGCGCTCGTCTTCGCGGTCATTGAATGTGAGTCCTTTCGAACGCGACGCGCAGAGATATCTGACCCAAGCGAAAGCAGTTCAAGTAGTAACGCCAGGAGGAATAGCTCATGAGTGGCCATTTATCGCGTCGGACTGTGTTAAGAGGCATGGGCACTGCGCTCGCTTTGCCTTGGCTTGAAGCAATGCTGCCAAGTTCTTTGGCATCAGTTGCAAGAAGCGCTCAGCAATTAGGCAGCCAAGCAGGTTCACCGCCAATCAGGGCGGCATTCTTGTTTATTCCCAATGGTGTGGATCCTCCTGCCTGGATGCCTAAAAAAACAGGCCATGACTACGTATTGCCTCCATCATTGCAGCCATTGGCTGGGGTACGTGATCGATTTTCTATCGTCAGTGGGTTGGCTCATCGCAATGCGCAGGCACTCGGAGATGGGCCTGGAGACCATGCCCGATCAGCGGCCTGCTTTCTTACAGGCGCTCACCCCGTAAAGACGGCTGGTACTGATATCAATGTCGGCATGTCAGTCGACCAAGTGTTGGCCAATGCCATTGGTCATCAGACGCCATTGCCAAGTCTTGAGCTTGGATGTGAACCAGCTATGCGCAGTGGTGCCTGCGACTCTGGCTATGCGTGTGCTTATAGTGGAAATATCTCATGGCGTACCGCACAGCAGCCAAATCTCAAAGAGATTCGGCCGCGTGAAGTCTTTGAGCGACTCTTTAGTATGGGGATGGGCCGAGAGAATGCAGCAGCACGAGCCCATCGACTTAAGTCTCGACGTTCGATACTCGATTTTGTGAGCCAAGATTCCCAACAGTTAAACAATCGTTTAGGGCGGGCAGATCAAAATCGAATGGATGAGTACTTCGACGGAGTACGAGCACTCGAACGCCGTCTTGAGATGATTGAACGTGTCACGGTCGATCCTGAGGCAGCCAGAGAATTGGGCGGTATTACCCCAGAAGACCTTCCAAGGGGGACACCAGCGGACTATCGCGAGCATGTAGGCATTATGAGTGACTTGATGGTGTTGGCGTTTAAGCTTGATCAGACGCGTGTCACCAGTTTCATGCTTGCCAATGAGGGCTCTAATCGCAGTTTTCCGTATATCGAAGTTTCTGAAGGGCATCATCATCTTTCGCATCATCGTGGTGACCAAGCGATGGTCGAAAAGATCCGTCGTATCAATCACTTTCAAAGTGGCTTATTAGCGAATGTCATTAAGAAGCTTGACGCTGTCCAGGAAGGTGATGGCACGTTGCTTGATCACACCATGCTGATCTGGGGAAGTGCTATCTCGGATGGAAATCGCCACAACCATGATCACCTTCCTGTGATTGTTGCAGGTGGTTCAGCCGCGGGCGTCAATCTGGGGCAGCATATCCAAGTTGAAGAGGGGACACCGATGTGCAACCTCTATACAGGAATGCTTGGGAAGCTGACCGAAGGTCAAGTGACAGAGAAATTTGGTGACGCGACCGGCACGCTTCTAATCTAAGGAGCGGATCGCTTTGGCATTATTGTCGCTAGCTGCCTGGCGTTGGCTTATCGCCTTCATAGGTTGTGGGTACGAGACATAGAAATCGCAGTGGTTTGTCTTTGCTGTTGCAGAACTGATGCACGGTATTCGCCGGGATGTAAAAAGTATCCCCAACTTTGATTTCTTGAATGTCTCCGTCACATTCGATCGTCCCAGAGCCTTCAATAATGTAATTTTCGTGTTCGTAGTTGTGTTGATGTCGAGGGGTGTGTCCGCCAGGTTCGACCACAAAGTGACGAAGTGAAAAATGAGGCGCGTTGTCTTGGCGTCCGACCATGACTTGCATTGATACCTTTTCGGCACCATCCATATCGACTGGTGTTGTGTTTGTTGGATCTGCAGAGCGAATAAGCATCAGTGGAACCTCTTCTACATAGTCATTTGGTGTGTTCTGCCAGGAAGAATCTTCAGAAGATATACTATGGATTACTCGGGCATCGTTCACTTGTAAGCAAGGCGTAGTGAGTGCCAGGGGTATCCATGTCTATTAAGGAGTGTAAAAAGTGATGATGCGGTTTTTTATAACAAGCATTATAGCAATCTCACTAGCTCATCCATTAACGGTTTGGAGTCAGACCGCCAGCGAAGCGCCAGCAGTGGATGTATTACAGAACCCATCCCTACATCGTGTCTTTGAATATGTGCCTCAGGATTCCATAGGAATTCTAGTGATACAGACGCCGGAGAGTCTTGATAAGGCCATTATGGAAGTGGCCCAGTCGCTTCCCGATGATGCCCGTCCACCGGTAGGTTCGCATCCCAGCCTAGAGCTCATTGGGACGATGCTTTTAGCTGACCCCAATGTCATTGATCGTTCGAGTCCCGTCATTCTGGCATTTGTTCCGCATCCCAAGCCACAGGGGCAACCACAAACTTTTGTGTCACATCACATGATGCTCATCGCTAAAGCAGCAAAGGGCATCACTCAAACGCCAGCTGCTGGCACACCTGATTCGACTTTGATGCCTTCGCCGAAAGTTCATTTGGTCGATGGCCTGATTATTGTGACAAACTCAATTGCTGCACCTGAGAAACAAAAAGAGATTAATAAGCTGACGGACATGCTGCCCAATGGGCAGATTCGTATTGCGGTTGATTTTCAAACGCTTTGGAAACATTATGGTTTCCCTTTAGGACTATTTGTCACCGGTGCTTTGCAATCCAGTGAAGATTCACAAGGAGCAAACGTGAATCTGGCAGTTCAGTCGTTAAGTGAACAGGCCAAGGACATCACAACAGTCGGCCTGGGCATTGATGTGGGGACCACATCTTCTATCACTCTAGATATGTCGACAACGGTTCATGAACCTGACGTAGAACCCAATAGGAAAATGGCAATGATGGCCAGTCGACTGAGGCATGGCACGGTTTTCGTTGCAGCTGATCAAACGATTTTGAATTGGGCCAAAGCATTAACGTTAACGGCAGCAAAAGAAGCTGAAGAGAAAGATGCTTCTCCGCAAGCAAAGGACCGTATAGCGCGACTCGCAGAGATCGATGCTGCATTGGCTTCCCAGAGCGAGACTGGAGCTGTCATGAGTGTGGAGCTCTATGATCAGGGCATGGGATTTGGTGCCTTTGCCGGTACAAATGCGCCCGAGAAATATATTTCTGAAACGCGTGAGATGCTTCGTCTCTTACAAGATATCCCTGGAATAGAAACAGTAAAAGCAGAAATAGGTGATGGCGACACCATGCGTATGGAGTTTGTATCACAGCCTAATATGCAATCAAAAATGGCTCGTTGGTTTGATACGTATGGAAAACTAGAAGGATCCATACAGCCAGAGGGTGATGATATGGTTGCGATGCGACTCAAATCAGGGCAAGTGCCTGACTTTCAAACAACTCAAATTAATCAATTAGCAGAGATGTTGGGAGGTGCTGACGCTGAGGTTCGACTGGCTTGGGCAGTCAATACACGATCGCTGTTTCAGTGGTCTTTTGGTGTGATGGGAATAGAAACAGATCCAGGTGCGATGGGCGTCGATAGTCATTGGATGCTGGGTACACTTGAGCGGAAGCCATTGATGTGGCAACTCAAAATGCGCTTGCCTGTGCAACAGATCACAGAGGCATTGGTGCAATCAAGAGCGTCAAGGTCGTCTACTGCATCGCCAAAATCAGAAGCAAAAATAAAAACGCCACCGATCCATGAGTCAGTGGAGCAACGTGTCATTCAGCCTCAGGATGCCGATGGCTTGCAACGCGATCTTCTCCAAGCGATTCGCAAATGTGATCAATCGAAAATGAAGCAATTGCTGGCCGCAGGCGCCTCAGCGACCTTGCCTGAACAAAATGGTGCGACGCCATTGATGATTGCAGCAGGTCAGGGCTGTACAGATGCAATTGAATTATTCATTGCAAATGGCGCTCATGTTGATGCCGTTGATTCAGCTGGAATGCCAGCCATGGCATGGGCAGTCAAAAAAGAGGAAGTAGATTCAATTACGGCACTCATCGCAGCCGGCTTTAATGTCAATACTTGTATGGGTACTGAAAATCCGGTGACGCCGTTGGGTCTCGCCACAATCAAGAACAGAGCCTCGGCAGTCAATGCGCTTATAAAATCTGGGGCAGAGATTGATAAGCGCTGTGGTGATGGGCCGACACCACTTCAGCTCTCGACACTACATGCAAAATTTCCTGTGACCTATAGTCTTGTTGAGGCTGGCGCTGATGTATCAGAAAAGTCATCGCGATTTGGACCACCACTCGTACTGGCGGCTCAATCAGGGAGGCAGAAATTAGTGATCACCTGTTTGCTGGCCAATGGTGCGAACGTCAACGCCACTGGGCCGAATGGCCAGACCGCTCTTTTTGAAGCAGCGAAGCGAGGTGATCTTCTTCAAGTCAAGGAATTGCTCAGCCATGGGGCAGATCCATTAATAAAAGATAATGCGGGTCATACCGCATTGTTTGCTGCTGAAAATGAAGGCTGGGGCGCGACATCCACAGTGAAAGCTCGGCATGAGCAAGTGATTGAAGCATTAGAGACCGCTATCAAGCGTCAGTCTGCGACACCAACCGAGTAATCCATGATGTATTTGATTCAATATTTTCTTTTATTCTTTGTTGCCAGTGCCAGTGCCAGTGTTGATGTATCGCCCCCTGCTCGTGAGGGAGCGTTTGCGCCAGGTCTCTTTAGAGATGACGCTGGGGTTGTGCTTGTATGGGCCGAGCCTGGGCATACAACTCAAGAGGTCAACGTAGGAAGCAGTAGTGAGATTTGGGCAATCCGAGGTGCTCGATTTGAAAACAATGTCTGGAGTGAGCCATTTACGGTCAAACAGGCAACCCGCGAATCTCTGTTTTTGAATTGGGCTGATGTCCCTGCCGTGGCTCGCAATAAAGAGAAACAAATTATTGTGACCTGGTTACCGATGGTTGGACAGGGCACGTATGCCTATCACATATTTGCTGCATCTTCGAAAGACGATGGAAAGACATGGCAGCTCTTGGGCCCAATTCATGATGATCATTCTCTCACAGAGCATGGCTTTGTTTCGCTGGTGGCTCAGTCCAATGATCGAGTTCGTGGTTTCTGGCTCGATGGTCGAGAGATGGCTCATAGCAAAGCCACAGACCATGCAGGCGAGCATGATCATGGCGCCGGTGATATGACTTTACGCACGGCGCTTCTTCCAGAAGAAGGGCAGGGCTCCTCAGAATCCATCTTGCTAGATGAACGGGTTTGTGAATGTTGTGGGACTGATGCGGTATCAACGCCGGCAGGATCAGTCGTGGTCTACCGCGATCGAAGCCAAGGGGAAATTCGTGATATTTGTTTCGTGTACCAAGACGAGAAAACCCAAAGTGGTTGGAGCCAACCGGCGCCAGTGCATGTTGATGGTTGGGAGATAGCTGCATGCCCAGTCAATGGACCTGCCATCGACGCTGCCGCTGATGATCTGGTGGTCGCTTGGTACAGCGGTGCTGAGCATCGCCCCGGTGTCCATATATCGTTTGGCACGACCTCATCTTTTAAAGAGCCAATTTCGGTTGATACAGGCTCACTCGGTCGCGTCGATGTGGTCATGCTCGATGGTGGAGACGAGGCGATCGTCAGTAGCATTGTGCAGGTCATAGGTAGCGGGCAATTGCAGCTGCATCGTGTTGGAGTAGACGGTGCTGTCGGAAAACCGTATCACGTGGCCCAAGTTGATGGTGGGCGGCCCAGTGGCTTTCCGAAGATTTGTCGCCTTGGCGACAAGGAGCTGTTTGTTGTTTGGACCAAACCAGCCAAGAAAAAAGGCGGCCCCTTGGGTTTAGGAGCCGCCCGCATTCCGCTGGCTGATATACCTCCAGTCAGCAGCGGTCAGTCATAGAAACCTCTACGAACCTGCCTGTGAAATTGGACGCTGCGTCGGTCCCTTCGGACACACATGTTCACAAGGGCCATACACGTCGTCTTCATCGCCAACCGGACTTTGAATGATCGGTGTTTGTTGGAAGGGGCCTTCGGAGCGTCGCCCTTCGGTAGGCTCAGTGTTTGTGCAGCTCACTTCATCGCATGAATCAAATAGATCTTGTGGGACGCCATTCATGGCAAAGCAGTGCGCCTTACGAACCATCATGCACTGACCATTGGGCAGACAACAAGGCGCATTGACATAAAAGTAATTGCAGTAGAGCGGATCATTCTCGCTTGGATCGGTAATAGCGCAGTCAAGGGCTGCCAGAATAGCGCAGACATCACGAGTGGCGCTGCATCGCACATTCGGGGTGCCAGGAATCACTTCGCAAGGATCGCCAGATTGGCAGGGGAATTGACCATCTTCTGATCCGACTTTATTTCCATTGATCTGTTCATTGATCGGTCCATTGAAAACGCCGCTGACGAACGAATCGACACTTGGTATCAGTGGAAAGATGGTCGTGCCAGCAAAGGTGCCATTAATACGAAGCTCTTTGCCAGTTGGATCCAATTGAATGGGCAGTGCGATAGCGACATTGTGTAATGGTCCGACGCCAAAGCTGACACCATCAAAAGTGATGTCGATTGCGACGACAGCAGCCATATAGCCTTGGCCAGCTTGGTTGATCGTGACCTGATTGCCCTCGCTGGGTTGGAGTGTGATGGCGGTTGATAAGCCGGCGATCGGGCTGCTGAGTGTGATATGAAGTTTGGTTAACGTGGCGGTTTGCACATCGATCAGATCTTTGAAGTTGGCCACTTCAATCACACCGCTGATGTCAAAGTCGAAGGCGCCGAAAGCCTCGCTTGCAGTGAGCCAGCTTGTAGGTTCAATCACATAACCTGTCACAGTCTCAATCCACAGCTGCTTAATCTGCGCTGTTTGGGTGCGGTCTTGGCTCTGCTCGAAGCTATTGCCCAGCTGGTTCAATGGGATCGATGCGTCGTTGACAAGAGCAAGAGGGATCGACTTGATGTAGGAGGCGGTCGCAGTGGTATGAAGGTCAACTTGACCTTGGGGGTCCATGATCAAAATGGGATTCATTGGTACCTGCGGCACGCCAGCAGGGAGTTCGAGTGGAAACACCTCGGGGAGAATCTCCTCAGGTAGATGGCGATCGATCAGCAATGGTCCAAGTAAGGGGAAAAAGTCTTTCCAGAGCTGATCAAAGAGGCCCGTGATGCGCCGCCATTCTTCGTGCTCACAGAGGCAGGTGGTGCATTCAAGCAAGCCAATGACCGCTTGTTGAAATGCGACCAACTGATCACAGGGACTCGTGCCTTCACTGTCACCAGACACCTCAAATCGCTCTCGAAATGCTTCGTCACAGCAGTTGTTCTGTAATGTCCAGAATCGTAGCGCCACCATTTGCACGCTGGTGCAGAGCCCTTGGCTTCCCTTCTTGCACTGACAACCACTTGTCAGTGACAGCACTGCGGCAAAGACGGTCAGCACCAACCACCAGATCACCATTGATCTGGTGGTACGTCGGGTACGGGATCTGGCAAGAGCATTTTGCCTGATCCCATCAATAGCCTGTGAGCCACCAGCGCATTGTTTCTTGAAATGGACGTCCATGGTGATTCCTTTCAACCATTGTTGTGGCACCCAAACCGGCAAGGCGGTGTCGGTCAACCGTGAGACGATGTCTCTTGCAGCTAATCTAGGGCGGTTGTGTTTGTTGGTTGAAAGTCTGATGTAGAAAAAGCGTATTGCTCATTCACACCAGGCGGCGTTCTGGCTGGTTCGCGGCGCAAAGGCAACCAAGGGGGCAGTTCGCAAGAATGAGCGCATAGAAACACCGCCGGTTGCAAGTGATGAACATTTGCAGGTCCGGCGGTGTGTGGGGGGATCAAATGAGAAAGAATATGTTTGCTAGTAGTCGATTACCCCGTAGCAAGCTTCTATCGCGTCAATTGTACCGGCACTTAATACCGCCACTATCGTTAGTCTGCAATCGCTTGCGCAGGGGCCCATACAGGCGTAAGCTTTACAAGCGAAAAGAATCCCAGTGCAAATGAGCGCACATGCGACGCCGCCCCACCAGGTCCATACGAGCGCCAGGCAAAGACCATAGCAAACGCGAGCAGCAACGCCACACGCGAGACACGCAAGCTTGCAGGCGGCTCTACATAACGCGTATGCAACAAGAGCCATAAGAATGCTCCAACCAAAACCTCCGACTGCTGCCCAAACACATTCAATGAACGCCTCCCAGGCTCCATCATCTTCTGATGATCTGAATTCTCCGCCGCTTTCAGAGCCCTTTGAGCCCTCCCAGATTATGAAGTTACCGAGACCATTTTCATTTACATTTACAAGAGGCGAATCACTATCAAAATGAATAGTGCGGCCATTTGTGTCGACGCTGTTTTGTCCGGTGATTGCTGCATTGAACAGTGGCATATAGAGAGCATCGCCAGGCTTGACAAGCTTGCCACCATGAGGCTCCAACACATCATTGAAGATCTCAGTCATATCGATGTTCATCATCGCTTGACGGAAGTCACCGCATCCATCACTTCCAGCAAGGGTCTCATCGAGTGCTTGCACGAAGAGTTGATACTGAAGTGGACTCAGTTGGTTAGGCGTTGATAAGAGGTCTGGGAGTAGCGGAGTAAATTGGCCTGGCCTTTTTTTACTCAAGACGGGTTTTGGCCCTCCTCCCAGAGCATCGATAAGTGTTAAGTCATTAACAATCTCCGTCATTTGGTAATGGAAGTCTAATGAAGCGTCCCCAGGCGAACCGTCTGTAGATAAGCCAGCTAATGTATAGTAGTTGTTGATCATGCTGAAACAGTTGATATAGGCGCCTGTTTCTTCATTGTGAATGGTAACCAAAGCGACAAACATCTCACCCCACCAACTTGGATGATCGGGGATTGGTTCACGTTCACCGACTTCCTCTAAGTAGTGAACGACAAATCTTGTATCGACACGTGCTTCAGGTTCGGTCATATCCTCAACTGCAGTACCTAATGGAATGTGATGTGAGGGTCCGTAGTAGGTTCCACAGGAGTTGATTTCCTCCTGAGGGAAGTACCATGGGTGAGCATGCTCGTCTGCAACAGGACCAAAGAGATGGGTGTGAATTTTCTTGTTAAAGGCAGTGAACTCTTCTACCTCTGAGTCATCTTCTTCCATCAGACTCAGTGCGCTCGCTGACATTGATGACATTATTGTTGTTGTCCCAGGCAATGAAGCCTCCGCACTGGGCAAAAACCAATCTTGCTCAGGCATGACGAGGTTCATGGTCAACATTGCTAACAGAGCAATGTTTCCTTTTTTGACGATTGAATGTGTTTGCATTGCAATATCCCCTTTCTTCGAGGTGGTTGATTTTTCTCAAAAAGAGATATGTCAATCGCTGCTTGACATTGCGCGTAATTCCAGAGATTTCATGAAGTTGGCGTTTGTGGGAGATGCTGCTCAGGTGGGTTGCCTTGATCGCTCGCATCTGAAAAGGGCGGTGGCTTGATTCCGAGGGCTGATATGAACCAGGCAAAAAAAAGCCCGGCGGGCCCAGAGCCGAAGCTCCGGGACCCACCGGTATGGGGGGGGCATATAAATGGCAGGATCGATACGCAGAGGTATCGTTCCTTGTTCAAAATGGGCCATCACACCTGAGCACCTGGCTAGGCAATGGCTCAATAACCATTAGATTTGAATCGTATTGCTGGTTCCTGGGGGCTGGGGAGGAGTGTGGTATTCACCCTCCGGACTCTTCTGTGACTCGATCCTTGTGGAGCCCCCCTCAGCTAAATCCTAAACCAATCTTCGGCCAAGGCAAATCGAATCAGCCAGTCAAAATAGAGATGTTCTTCTGCATGCTCTTAGGACTTGGAGAATGAGCCAGAAAACATCGATCAATGAAGCGCGCAGAGCGATCGAACTCCCATTTTTGGTGCTCTATGGAGGTTTTTGAAGTTGCGATCCTCAAACAGGGGCAATCTGTTGATTTGTGAGGGAGGTGGGCTGTTCGATGCTTTTTTTGGCAAGTAGAGTGATTGTTTGGTTGGTCTTCTAGGAACTCAGTCATCTTTAGGTCATAAGCGACAGTATGAAGACGCCTGTTTGAGGACGTGATTAATCGCCGAAGAAGATTCTTCGAGCCACAGGGGACCAGAATGGCACTCGCTTCCTTCACGGATTGAGCTGAGGGCGTCACCTCAAAACAGGACCCACTCTATGTTTCTAGAAGGGGGAAGGGCTATTGAATTGCAGCCAGGAATTGGTTTTGGGTTCTGAAAAAGCCAAGTGGCTCGCATGGAGCAGTAGTCGCGGCGCAAGCTTTGAATTGCCGTACAGGGAGTCCCCCAGAATGGGGCAACCGAGGCCACCTAATTCTCGAGGCGTTGCAGCATGGACGCGTAGTTGGTGAGAACGCCCCGTAATGGGTTGGAACTCAACGAGCGTATTATTCTCATTACGCTGAAGCACGCGATAGCGGGTTTGGGCTGGACGACCTTCTTCATAGCAAACCTTTTGGCGTGGGCGTTTGGGCCAGTCCACAATCAATGGTAAATCAATCTCCCCACCTTCCTCAGCGATCACTCCCTCGACACGAGCAAGATAGGTTTTTTCAACTTTCCGATCTTGGAACTGCGTCGCGAAGTGCCGATGAGCCAGCGGATTCAATGCCGCAATGATGAGTCCGCTGGTGTCTTGATCGAGACGATGTGGTGAAATAGGGCCGGTGGACTTTGGAAAAGCCTGCTTCACTCGGTACTGAATCGAGTCGATCTTTTCTGGGCCGCGTCCAGGTACAGACAGAAGGCCAGACACCTTCTCGAGAACAGCATATCCAGGCCCAATGTGATGAATACATAACAAAGGTCCTTCCCGTACTGTCGGCGGGGAAAAATCCAAGCTGTTATGGCCTTCAGTCACTGTTTGATACTACCTTTTATGAACTCGATATGCTAAACAAGGCAGCGTAGGTGGATGATCAATCTAAAAGGCATAAGGGGAATCTCGATGCGACTTGTTTGTCAAATAGCAGTGCTGTTTTCATTGGCTTTGGTACTTGGATGTGAGACAACCCCAAAAAATGAAAAAGAGAAAGAAGCACTCGATTCTAGTGTGACGGCCACCATTAAGGAGATGAGCGACAAAGACCCACGGGTTGCTCAGTTCATGGGGACAGCCTATGGCTATGTCTGTTTTCCGACAGTGTCTTACGGTGGGTTAATCGCTGCTGCGGGATCTGGTCAGGGTGAGGTGTACGTTCAAGGCAACTTGGTTGGGTATGCAAGAATATTTCAGGCGTCTGTTGGCGGAAATGTCGGTGGACGCTGGTATTCAGAGATGATCTTCTTTAAGAATGAACAAGCCTTTCAAGATTTTAAGGACGGCAATATTAAATTTCAGGCACATACTGCAGCGGTCGCTGTGACAGCTGGCGGTGGAACGCAAGTTGACTACCAAAAAGGTGTTGCTGTCTTCACGCATGACAAGTTTGGCTTGTCGGCACAAGCATCTATTGGTGGTCAAGAGTTCAAGTTTGAACCCGCCAAGGCAATGCCTGATGCTTAAAGCAGTTTCATGTCACAATCATGTACTCGAGATGAACGACATTCGCGCCGAAGCTCTTAGTGATTTTATGACCCCGAGTCTGCACAGCGACTTAATGAAATGAGCAAAGGGCATTAAGCTGATGGATGGAGTGTCCCTTTTAGGGATTAGTTTGGATTGAGTAAAACGCCATGCTGTTTTAGGCCTCGGCGAATTTGTTCACAGGTTGGCTTTTTGGGATCAATTTGTACGGCCTCCCAGCCAGCAACATGAGCAGCAACAATATTGTTGCGATCATCATCGAAAAAAAGGATGTCATTGGCACGTCGACCTAGTTTTCGTTGCATTGTTTCGTAGATAGAAGGTTGAGGCTTCGCCAGACCTAAGAGATGCGATGCTTCACATCGATCAAGTAAAGAGACGTTGGGATAGTTGATAAGTAAGTTCCAATGCGCGTCATTCGTATTTGATAAGCAGCACGTCTCATAGCCTGCCTCCTTTATTTCTTGTATCAGCTCAGTGGTGCCTTGATAGGGGCCTCGAAGCCAAGCGGCATGTGCTAGCTCAATTTCCGATGGGCGGTATGCTCCCTCAAGGAGAAGGCTCAAACGATCGTAATACTCTATTGAGGAGAGTTGGCCTGTTTGGTGTTCATTGATAAGTTGTGCGTGTGCCGTATGGAACTCGTTGGTGATCGCAATGTCACGCGCTGGCAGGCCTGCATAGGCAATCGCTTCTTCAATAGATGCACTCAGTCTTACGAGCACACCGCCGAGATCAAAACAGATAAGAGGTGAGTGAGCCATTGTCTTGTTTCTTCAGTTGGCCATCGATGGCAACAGTTAAGGAAAATAGGTTGGTGGCGGCAGCCATGGGCTGGCTTTGATCGCCTCGGTGTACTGAAATCTAGGTCGGCCCTCTTTCCTAGCAGAGTCCATCAGTAAAAGAGGTTCAACAGATTGCTTTATGGTAGCTTCAGTGGCCTGCTATGCTGAAATAAAGCAAGTGGCATGTATCGGCTGATGATCTACAGCCACCGAGAGCCGGGGTCGATTATTATTCCAAGTTAGCAGAGGTCTTTCGCAGATAAAACGAGCACGGGCCGGTGTGCTAAAAAGGCATAGGCAGAGAAGGCGAGCATTGGACTTAGATCGATCGAAGACAATTTTAGTGAGTCACCCTCGAAGTGGGCTTAATTGGCTGAGATATTGCATTGAGTTCTTTAGCCACCAGCGAACGCCGGGGTTGGCAAGATTGCAATCAACAGGCGAGCCGATTATCTATCGCACACACGATGTACGAAAGACGGAAGGCCCCGATAGCTGTGACTGTATGTTTTACGAGGAGGGGCGGCACTCCAGAGTTGTACGTCAAGCGATGGGACTGGTTGGTCATCGTTTCCAGCCAATCTTCAGCCGGATGATTCTGGTTCTTCGTGACTACAAAGAAAATGCTGTTCGTAGTCAGTGGAGTCTGTCTCGTTACATGAGCAATGTGTTGGCCTATGATCGTTTTGATGGTGAGAAGCAAGTGATTTACTACGAAGACTTGCGAAACGACATGTGGCCAGTCAAGAAGATCCTTGAGTTCCTTGAGATAGAGTTTGATCTATCTTCTTTTGATGAAGAGAAGCACCGGGCAGCTTCATTGAATCTTTACGATGTGCGTGGTATCGGGCGTAGTCCCGCCTTGCCAAAGCTCAGTGCTGATAAACAGCGAACCATAGAGAAATATCTTAAGCGTAAGCTAGGCGATGGATTTGAGAGAAACCTCGGGCGATATGTAGAACGCTCATGAAAGCCATAAAAAAACTAAAAGCGATCAGCCAAATTGACCCATCCAAGGTCATTCTCGTAAGCCATCCAAGAAGTGGCTTGAATTGGTTGCGCTACTGTATCGAGCACTTTAGTGGGCAGCGAACACCTGGCCCTGTACGTATCTTTGAAAAAGGCGATCCGATTGTCTATCGGACGCATGACGTGCGAAAGACTGACGGGCCCAATGATTGTGACTGTGCTTTCTATAAGGAGAGCCAGCTGCCGAAATTCATCCGCCAGGGTCTGAGTCTCGTTGGTTATCGCTTTCATCCAATCTTTAGTCGAATGGTACTGGTGATTCGAGATTATAAGGCCAACGCTGTTCGGAGTGAGTGGACGCTATCGCGATACATGGTGAACGTGCAGGCGTACAATCAATTTCAGGGTGAGAAGTGTGTGCTTTACTACGAGGACATGCAGGCGGATGTGCGTGCTGTCGGGCCGGTACTTGATTTGATGGGTATTGATCACAGCATCGATTCATTCGACGTCGAGTTTCATCGACAGCAATCACTCAAACTCTATGATCAACGGGATATTGGCAGAAGTAAATCGACCCCGAATCTTGAAGAGGGGCAACAGCAGGAAATTGAAACGTACCTACGGCGAAAACTGGGGCCGGCATTTGATCGATATTTAGCTCGGTATGCCTCGTGATCGATCTGAAAGAACAAGGCGCTGCTGTTTGATCGTTCTGTATGGTGAAGCGAAGGCGCTCTCGGGGTCGTTGATTGCATTAAGAAAACCTTGGTTTGACGAGATGCAGGCTACTAAAATCCTGAGTCACGGAAATTTGATTCGATTCCAGGCGTCCTTATGGTATTGTGACTCAACGACTTATGATCAATCAAAGGAATGACGGTCATTTGCACATCTGCAGAGGTGTTTTTGGCGTAGTTATTGATAGGGGATGGGCGTTTAAAAATGCGAGGGCATTTTTATCAATCAAGGAAAAACGACGGCAGATTCATTGGATTGAGATGATTCTAAACAGGAGTGCAAGATGCTGATGACCTTACTAAAACACAGGAGCGCTGTTGTTTCAACATGCGGCGTTATTGGGCTATTGGTCTTCGTTCCCTTGGCAACTGCAGATGATCCGCCAACGACTGAGCGCGTCTACTACGACGGTCTTGATGAAGAGGGCAACCTTGTTGGGGGCTTTGTGGAAATGGCAATGCAGCCAATGACAGAGCATCGTAGGCATGGATTCCGATCAATGTTTGGTGGGCCAGTTGTCACGACTGTGATTGACAATGGGGATCCTCTCAATCGTATTGATGCTGTATTTGTCGGCGATGGCTACCAGGCATCAGATTTATCCGCTTATAACAGCCACTGTCAGGCTGGTATTGATCTCTTCTTCTCAACAGAGCCTCTTGCTTCTTATGCCGGGCTATTCAACGTGCATCGAGTTGATGTGATCTCAAATGAATCAGGTGTTGATAATGATCCTACAGAGGGTATCGATCGTGATACCGCGCTCGATATGAGATTCTGGTGTGGAGGAACCGAGCGACTCTTATGTGTCAATACAACATTAGCTTGGAACTTCGCAAACTATGCGCCCGATGCAGATCAGATTTTAGCGGTAGCGAACTCTACGAAGTATGGAGGCGCCGGCTATTCTTCATCTGAGATAGGCACCTATGCTGGTGGTAATGGTGCAGCTGCTCAAGTAGCGCTGCACGAATTGGGTCATAGCCTTGGTAATCTCGCAGACGAATATAGTTACGGTGGCAGCGAAACGTATAGTGGTGGGGAACCTTCTGCTCGCAACGTCTCGATCTATGATGCGAGTGAAATGCAAGCGAACACGACAAAGTGGCACCAGTGGCTCAATTACAATGAGGGTGGTTGGGATGGTCCAGTTGGCACATTTGAGGGTGCGAGCTACTCAGAATTTGGCATTTTTCGTCCCAGTAATAATTCATTGATGAGAAGTCTGAATCGTCCCTTTAATCTCCCTTCAGGAGAAGGGCTGATCATCGAGCTCTACAAAATTGTCGATCCGATTGATGATGCCACGCCACTCTCACCTCCACTGGTTGGTGATGAGCTGATCTTTGTAGATCCAGTAGATCCGGGTGGGAGCACACTTGATATCCAATGGTCCATTGATGGTGTAGAAATCGCAGGGGCTACCGGGGAGACATTTGACCTTGCGGACTTTGATCTTGCAACTGGGGATCATTCCATTTCTGTCAAAGTTGTGGACAACACACCATGGGTTCGCGATGAGGCCGCCCGAGCTTCCTACCTGAGTCAGACACGTACCTGGGAGATTGATAGGCCAGAAGAACCCTGTGTTGGTGATATCAATGGAGATCTCACTGTAGACCTGGCAGACTTTAGTGTTTTTCTTTTGAATTACGGACTTGAGAGTGGGGGGCCGTCAGATCTCAACAATGATCTGGTTGTTGATCTGGCAGATTTCTCTTTATTGCTAGTCAACTATGGCAGAGTCTGTTCCGAATAGATCAGGGTATATGTAAAAAAGAGACAGGCTCTCCCTGGAAGAATCTAGGGAGAGTCTTTTTTATGGTGCTCTCAATGACGTGCTCATAAATGGTCTTGAACGCCTCAATGGCCTCTTCTAAGTTTCCGTAGCTCGTATTTAAAAAAAATATCGTGTCAATGTTTATTGCCCCTCGCCTCGAGCGATGCCGCGTTGATTGATAAGTCGCATACATATTTTCTGGCGATCGCCCTAATAAAGGAAATGGTGTTTTATTGATTTATAGCCCTTGATTTACAGACGATCTGCTGCCCTCCCTCTCAGCTTGCGATTCATTCAAATAAATCCCATTGGCTAGCTTTTGAAAAAAGCCTTGTTGTCTTTCGTAGATAATTTGAATTTTTAAGTTGGTAATGAGGGTGCGAATTACAAAACGTACTACTTATTAAAGAAAGCAAAAGGAGAATGTCTCATGATAAAACGACTATCTCTATGCGTAGCAAGTCTTGTTTGTGCAATGAGTGCACAGACGACTTATGCTCATGAAATCGGAATGAAATTTAACGAGGTTGTTCACACGAGTGATGCAGCTTTTGTTGGTCGTGTGAGTTCGATTACAAGCGTTCCACATCCGTCAGGTTTTATTTCAACAAAAATAGTTTTTGATGAAGTTTCTGAAGTGTTATCTCGCCCCTCGTCACGTGCTCAGTTGGGGCAAACAGTGACGATCGAAATGGGTGGGGGCACAGCAGGCAAGGTATCGCTGAGCATGTGTTGCTCGCCGGAGTTTAAGATTGGGGAAGAGTATTTAATTCTCAGTCAACTCGATGGTGGAAAATACTTAAACCCATTCTCAGGTGGCCGGCAAGGCATCTTCCGTATTGCCTATGACGATCGTGGTACTGCATATCCACTCACCTACGGATTTCAGGGAATCGAAAAAGTTGGCGACAAAAAGCTACATCTGACTTCTCAGGTCATCTCACTTCGTGATGGTGTCCCTGAATACAATATCGTTTCTCGAAATCTCAATACGCAATCACCAGTCGAAGTGAACGGTAATGGTGCATCGAAGACACGACTTGACTCAACACCAAGGCAGCTCGTCACACTTAATGAATTGGTTGAGTCTATTGGTCAAATCGCTCAAAGAAAGACGCCAACTGACGTTGAAAAACGGTCGGGGCAACGCCCAGCTTTTCAGGCGCCTCGGCGAATCGGTCAGCGAATGACTGAGAAACCTGTTTTTGATCAGACGGAACGGCTAGAGAGAGGGACCATTTGCTTTTGTGGTGATGTAGATGATGCAATCACTATGGAGCAAGTGCCCACAGCATGGACCGCATGGGGTCAAAATAACAACCTCATGTACCGCTTTAATCAGCACACAGACATCTTCACCTACACGGCTTCTGATGGTACTTGGGGAAATAATTGGGACGATGAGTTCTGCGGTTGGCCAACAAGCGGTCAAATTGCAAATCAATACCAGAGCGGATGGTCCTGGGGTGCTTCAGTCATTGCAGTGTGTTGGACGTCAGATTTTTGTAGCTGTTGTGAAATCCGTGAAGCTGACATTATGCATAACCCCGCATTTTCCTGGCGTTATGACCTCGATGATGTGATCGGTACCAGCAATATTCTCTATCGGCCAACAACACGTCATGAACTTGGGCATGCAGTCGGGCTTGAACGAAGAGCTTGCGGTGCAGAGACCTATAGCTACAACCAACCTTGCTCAATGACAGCTCATTGGTCTGGTAGTGTCGTAGAAGATGGCAGAGGTATGCACGCCCTTGATGTGTTAGCTTTACGAAATCTTTATATTGACGAAGCCATTGAGGATGTCGGCGTTGAGTCCTACTACGCATCGGGTGGTTTGATCAGTTCAACGTTGAGTGACACCAATCTTGAGCCAGGAGATACCTTCAATATCGAGAATGTGACCGTCGAAAATGTTTCAACGAATTCACAGAGTGGTATTCGCGTCAGAGTTTACTTGTCAGAGAACAAATACATCTCTGAGTATGATTATGAACTAGCAGACTTCTCTTTTTCAAACTTTTCAGCAGCGACATTTTGGACTGGTGATTTGACGAGTATTAAAATTCCTGATTCATCGTCAACATCGATACCAGGTGGTACTTACTATGTTGGACTGATCGCGACACTCGATGGCACTAGCTATTGGTGGGATGATTGCTCTGTCAATAATTCAACATATATTCCTACACAAATTACAGTCGGTGATTATGTTCCGAGCTGGACTCCAGGTATCGCTATCCCTTTAGATTTTACATGGCTGTACTATGCACTTCATATAAACAACTCAAACTCTGAGGATAACAGTGGGCAAGCTTGTGGCGGTGAATTCACAGGCGGTATTTGGTACCGATTTTTCGCAAAACATTCTGGACGCCTTAATCTAGCCATGAAGAATGATCAAGAAGAAGGTGGTGGAACAGGCAACAATGAAGGCGATAGGTTTGCGGGTAGCTCTTGTAATGACGCTATTGAAGTGTACGCAGGATTTCCCGATACTGGATCTCAGCCGATCGCTCAGGGATGCCGAACATGTGAAGCACCAGTGGTCGCTTCTATTCAAAAAGGCCAAGAGTACTATGTTCGCATAGGTGGAATCGATGGTGCTGAAATCAATGGCGTGCTCAGCTTCGATCTTGAGCCTTTTGATTTGATTGGTGACAAGCCAGATCTTGCAATTCCTGCTGGTCATGAACCCATTGTTGGTGATATGAATGGTTTTTCTTCTTCGACTGGCGCTGTTTGTACGCAAACGGATGTGATTGATGTGTGGTATCGCTATACAGCACCTGCTTCAGGTGACATTCGGGCATCAACATGTTCTCCAGCAACTCGTATTGATACGACGCTCGCAATTTATGATCGTGACGGCAATCAAGTTCTTGCCTGTAATGATGATGATGAATGTGGAATCTCGGAATCTCAGCAGTCCTCTACAGTCGTTTGGAGTGCTGAAGCAGGACAAGAGTTTTTAGTCCGTGTTGGTGGTCCTGATTTGATGCGAGGCACCTTTGGTTTGAGCATCGAAGCCGCACCCAATACGCCAAGCAATACTGCCTGTGGTGGTGCGATTTCTGCCTCTACTAATAATCGAATGCCATTTTCAACATGGGGTGCTCCATCGCCCGGCCAAGTTTTTGAATGCGATAACAACCGCATTGGCTGTGGCGTTTGGGTTAAGTGGGGTGCCTCCGAAACAGGTACCGTTGCGATTGGTACTTCTGAAGACATTGGTGGATCAGCCACATTTGATGCGGCCCTTGCTATCTTCGATTCATGTGAAGAAAACATGAAACCAGTTGCATGTAGTATGGATGCTTCCAATACTGGGCAGCCCATTGCTCTTCTCAATGTAGAAGCTGGTGATGTTTACTTTATCTATGTTGGATCGGATGTAGATGCTGGGTGCTTAGAAGGCAACGGAATGCTGTCAATGGAGTATCAAGAGCAAGAGTTGTGTGTTGGCGATGCGACTGGAGATAGAACTGTTGATCTTGATGATTTCAGCGAATTGCTTATACAGTTCGGGTCCACTGGTGAAAGCTCAGCCGACTTTAATGGCGATCTCGTTGTTGATCTCGAAGACTTTAGTCTTCTTCTTGTGAACTACGGAAACACCTGCTCGTAGGCAATCTAGAAATCTTGTCTTTCAAGGGGCTCTCTCGAATGATTCGGGAGAGCCCTTTTTTTAAAAAAGAGATCATGCCCATAAAGCACCCAATACAGATTGGCAGTCCGGGGTGATAGATCTAAGTGAATAATTCAGGGCTTGTATCGCGTTCTAGGCAAGCAAAAAAGGGGGCACAAAAAGGGGGATTAAATTTTGGCTTCTTGGTGAGGGTTTTTGGTTTATTACTCCAAGGTAAGTCTGCTAGAGTTGAGGTCGGTGAGAGCCGAGTGGGGGTAGAAATCTACTTCCTCATTGATCAATGTGACTACCTACACACATAAGGGAGTGGAGGGCTATGAGAACTATTATCGCTTTGTGCGTTTGTGTCATTGGGAGCCTTTTTATAAAGGAATCGACCCTGGCACATGAAATTGGCTTGGGTTTTAACCAAGTGGTGCATACGAGTGATGCAGTGTTCGTTGGGCGCGTGGCTTCGATAAATGGCACAGCGAACAAGAGCGGTTTTATCTCGACTGAAATAGTTTTTGAGCAGGTGTCGCCGATCGTAGCGCGTTCGAGTGCACAAGCATATATTGGCGAAAAAGTGAAGATTCGCTTTGGTGGTGGAACCGCTGGCGGTGTTTCGTTGAGTATGTGTTGCGCGCCAAAGTTTGAAATAGGTCAGGAGTACCTCATATTTTCACAGTTAGATGATGGCCAGTACTTAAATCCATTTTCAGGTGGTCGTCAGGGCGTGTTTCCAATTGCATACGATCGTGGCGGAAATGCGTATCCATTGACGTATGGGTATCAAGGAATAGATCGCATTTCGAGAACACGCCTTCATCTGACGGCACCAGTGATCTCGCTTCGTGATGGTGTTCCCGAGTACAGAATGGTTTCTGAGCACATGCATACACAAGCACCATTTGAGCTTGATGGTAATGGTGTTGCCCAGACACATGTAGAGCCAACTCCACGAAAACTAGTGACCCTTCAGGAAATGGTCGTCGCAATCAGTGAGATTGCTCAGCAGCAAACGCCAGTTCAAGTTGAAAAACGTTCTGGAAAACGACCGAAATTTGGCAAGGCTCAGCGCCTGAATCAACAGCGTCCTGTCGGCTCTGTGTTTGATCGTGCGGATCGAATGAATCAAGGCATTATCTGTTATTGCGGAGATGTTGGTAGCAATATAACAATGGAACAGGTCCCGGAGTCTTGGACTTCGTGGGCGCAAAACAACAACATTATGTACCGTTTCAATCAGCAAGTAGATGTCTTTACTTACTCTGATGATGATGGTGGATGGGACAGCAACTTCGAAGATGAGTTCTGTGGTTGGGCAACAAGTGCTCAAGTCGCGAGTGCCTATGGTAGTGGTTGGTCATGGGGTGCCTCAGCAATTGCTGTCTGCTGGACAACAGATGCTTGTGGCTGTTGCAATATTGCTGAAGCTGACATTATGCATAATCCCGCATTTTCCTGGCGTTATGACCTCGATGATGTGATCGGCACCAGCAATATTCTCTATCGGCCAACAACGCGTCACGAACTCGGGCACGCGTTGGGCCTGGAACGTGGTAACTGTGCCGCAGAAACCTATGCCTATAACCAACCCTGCTCAATGACCGCTCATTGGTCGGGGAGTGTTGTAGAAGATGGAAGGGGTTTACATGCTCTGGATGTTTTGGCATTGCGAGCGTTGTATCCAGATGAGTCTATTGAAGATGTAGGTGTTGAGTCTTACTACGCATCGACTAACTTATTAACTGCCACACTAAGTGCAACGCTATTCGACCCCGGTGATTCATTTGATATTGACAACATAACCGTTGAGAATCTATCAAGTAATTCACAAAGTAGTATTCGGGTGCGCGTGTATTTATCTTCTAATAAAAATATCACCGAATCTGATTACGAGATAGCCGAGTTTAGTTTTGGCACGATCAATCCCGGAAAATATTGGACGGGCGACCTCAACGGAATAACGATTCCAAATACTTCATCAACAGCGATTCCTGGTGGTACTTACTATGTTGGCTTAATTGCGACATTAGATGGTGACGACTACTGGTGGGATGAATGTTCGGTTAACAACGCGACCTATATTCCAACTCAAATAACAGTTGGCGATTATGTTCCTAGCTACACGCCAGGTCTTGCAGTACTGATTAATTTTGATTGGTTATACGCTAGATATCATGTCAACAATGCTAATTCGCCAGGCAATGGTGGGGATGCTTGTGGAGAGGAATTGACTGGTAGTGTTTGGCACTATTTTGTTGCTCCTCATGCCGGGAAATTATCACTTTCCAATCAAAATGATGAAGGTGAAAGTGATGAATCAAATAATAACTTCGGCGCAAACTTTGCAGGCAATCTTTGTAACGATGTCATCGAGGTTTATGAAGGATTCCCAGATATTGGTTCCAGCCCTATTGGCCAAGGGTGTCGATCGTGTGAAGAGCCAGTGGTCGCATATGTTGCACAGGGGCAGACATACTACGTTCGAATCGGTGGTATCAATGGCGCTCCAGTCAATGGAATCTTCAATCTGGAAATCGAACCTTATGAGACAATTGGTGATCGACCCGATTTAGCGCGTCCAATTGTGCACGAGCCAATGTTTGGAAATCTCGAGGGGTTGACGACCACATTTGGACCTGTTTGCGCACAGTCAGATATTATCGATGCGTGGTATCGGTATGAGGCGCCTGCTCATGGACTCGTTCGTGCGTCAACCTGTGATCCAGGAACTCAGATTGATACAACAATTGCAGTGTTTAATACTCAGGTAAGCCAGCTGTTTGCTTGTAATGACAATACCCAATGTAGCTACTCAGGTTCTGAAAAGGCTTCCACTGCGATTTGGGGGGCCGAAGCGGGGCAGGTATTTCTGATTCGGGTTGCTGGTACACCCGGCGCACTTGGCGCATTCACACTCAATGTTGAGCCAGTTGCAGATCAGGCCAGTAATACGACTTGCCAAGGTGCTTTTTCAGCGGGTAGCGATCACAAAGTTCCATTTTCTACCTGGGGTGCAGCCGTGCCGGGTGATCTTGTTTCGTGCGAGGGGAATCGCGTTGGCTGCGGGGTGTGGATCAAGTGGGCCTCGCCAGAATCTGGAAGGGTTGCCATTGGCACATCTGTTGACATCGGCGGTTCTTCTTCTATCGATGCAGCGCTGGCCATCTTTGATGCCTGTGGTACCAGTAAGGATCCAGTTGCATGTAGTATTGACGCTTCAAATACTGGGCAACCAATCGCCTATCTCGACGTGATTCAAGGTGATAGTTACTTCATCTACATCGGGTCAGATTTTGACATGGGTTGTCTTGATGGAAGCGGCATACTTTCAATTGAATATCAAGAGCAGGAGATCTGCGTTGGTGATGCCACTGGAGACAGTATTGTGAATCTTGACGATTTTAGTCAGCTACTTATTGAGTATGGTGCGACTGGTGAGAGCTCAGCTGACTTCAACGGTGATTTGGTGGTTGATCTCGAAGACTTTAGCCTGCTTCTTATAAACTATGGCAATATCTGCCCGAGTTAAAATCTTTCACTATTGTAGAATTTTTCTGCAAACAAGTAAGCCCGTCTTGACATTACTTAAGGCGGGTTCTTTACTTTCGGAGCGAGCCAAGGGATCAATACTGAGTCGCGGATCGGCACTATAGTGTTTGAATACCATGACCTTTTCGTGGGGTCAAAGGAGTTTAAAACGTGATTCATCAATTCATGAAGATCACCGTCTTCGCCGGTGCATTCGTCACCATGGCATGCGCTATGGTTGGATGCAGTTCCAGCGGTTCGATCGATCCGGCAATGTTGCAGGCCGAAGCACGCCCGCCGCAGTGGCCGGTCGGATGGACCCCTGACACCGGCCGTGAACGTCCCGACAATGTTCCAACCATCGCCATGGATGCCAATGGTTGGGCGAAAACGACGGTCACTCCGGTGATTATCGATACGCGAAAATTCCCAAAGCAGCGCCAGGCTCACGAAACCGATCCGGGCCCCGGCGTCCGTCCCGGCACGCTGCTCCGCGCCCACAAGCGAGACAAGACGCTTCCCCCGGGCCCCCGACTGGATCTCCCGCTTGGTCGGTTGCTAGAAGAGCCGCGCGTCGATGCAGCTCCGAATTTCCCGGCGATTTCCGCCACGGTCTGGACGCCGCCCGATCCAACGCTTGCGGTCGGACCCGATCACATCGTCGCGACGGTGAACATGGCGATCGCCTTCTATGACCGTGATGGCAACGAACAGTTCTATGCCAACCTCGACAGCACGGGTAGTCCCGGTTTCTTCGAGACAGTCGGTTCGGGCGATTTCTGCTTCGATCCCAAGTGCTTCTACGATCCATACAGCGAACGATTCTTTGTGCTTGCCCTTGAGTTCTACGACTCGAGTGGTGAATCATGGATCACCGTCGCGGTGTCCGATGACAGTGACCCCAACGGCGTCTGGTACAAGTACCGCACTTGGGCCGTCTTGACGATCGAAGGCTCCGACTACTGGGTCGACTACCCGGGGCTTGGATTCAACGAAGACACTTTCTACACCACCAACAACCTCTTCCTGCTGTCCGGCAGTGGGCCGGGTTTCCGCGGAGCGATGTATCGATTGTTCCCGAAGGCGCCCATGCTCGTCGGTGACCCGGTGACATGGACCGATGTCAACGATACGAGCTCAGCGTCCGTGCAGTGTGCGCAGATATACGATGCACCTCCAGGAACGCCGCCGTTCTTCGTCTCCGGTGATTCCAGTTCGTCCATGAAGATTCAGGCCATCCGTTCCGAGGGTGGTCAACCGGATCTGCGTTCCGCATCCGTGGCCATACCCGGTCATGACGGCGGCCCTCCCGGTGCGGTGAACCCCGGTGGCTCCATCAATGCGCTTGACGGTCGGCTGATGAACGTCAATTGGCGAAATGGCCAGCTCTACACTGCGCATGCCATCGAATCAGGCAACCGTTCCGAGTCCCGCTGGTATCACTTCGACACCGGCAATTGGCCCGGCGTCAGCGGCAATCCGCCGTCGCCCACGCTCGTCCAAAGCGGCGCCATCGATTTCCCGGAGGGACAGCACTCGTTCTATCCCGCCATCGCATCCAACAAGTACGACGATGTCGGACTGGTGATCGGCTACTGCCGGAGCGACCTCAATCCCAACGTGCAGGTCACGGGTCGAATGAAGACCGACTCCGCCGGTTCGATGGGATCACCGGTGATCGTGGTTGAAAGTCCTTCCGGAGCCGACGGTCGATGGGGTGATTACTTTGATCTGACGGTCGACCCGCTTGATGACACCACGTTCTGGTACATTGGCGAGTGGGCGTCCAATGGTGGTTGGCAGACCTGGATCGGAAGCTTCGAAGTGACCGAACCGAGATGTGACGGAGACGCCAATGGCGACAACATTGTCAATCTTGACGATTTTAGCCAGCTACTTATTCAATATGGTACGACCGGTGAGAGCACAGCTGACTTCAACGGAGATCTTGTAGTCGATCTCGAAGACTTTACGCTGCTTCTTATAAACTATGGGAATGTCTGCTCGAATTGAGATATGTCACTATCGTTGAATTGATCTGCAAACAAGTAAGCCCGTCTTGACATGACTCAAGGCGGGCTTTTTCTATAGGGAATGAAGTGAGCAAGACTCAGTCACTCATAATCAACTGAGAGTGGCTATGGGTCCATTTCAGCACTGTACATAGAAGAGGGCAGGAATCGGCTAAAAGATAGAGAACAAGAGTGGTTGACTTCGGTAGGGGCGGGTACTATCACCGAGACGTCAAAAAAGGAACCATGAATGATCATTTCCTTCTTCATTTTACAATTTGTACTGGTGTTTATTGGCATAGCCCTTATTGCTGCTGGTGTTCGGGGCCGCTTGAAGCTTGGAGATCCAAGGTGCGTCAAGTGTTCATACGATCTGCGTACTTTCGGAGAACGTCCAACGAAATGTTCTGAATGCGGCGCTGATCTTACGGTGCCTGGCTCGGTTTGTTACGCGGAGAGAGATCGAAAACCGGTGTTGGCTTATGTTGGGGCGATACTCATCATCATTGGAATTGTGGTGCCATTGGTACTCATTCTCGTTATGACCTTAGGTGCACCGACTCTGGCGCCGACGATGCCGCAAAGAGTAGACGCAAAAGAAGCTGCCATGATGAGCGATGATCAGCTTATTGGATCGATCAGTACAAATTTTAACAACCCGAAGTTGTGGAATGAAATTCAGATAAGAACAGTTAATAGCAACCTATCAGAGGAAGAAATTACAACTGTTGTAGAAGAAATCATACAGCACATCCAACGAAGCAAAAGCGACGATCGAATTGTCGGTCTCTCTCGCATAGAGCCGTTTGTTAAGCTCATTATTGCAGACAAACTGATTTCAGAATCTTCGCTCGAATCGCTTCTCTTCTCGGTTTACCCTAATGAGGTAGAAATTCCCAAGCTGGGTCGCGTTGAGCAATCTCAATATACACTTGGATTAGACATTAAAAATCCGCGCCAGCGTAGACGCTTTGACATAGAAACGGTGTTAGTGATACGTAGCGTCAAGATCGAAGGTCAAGAACAGTCGATCCAGCATGGTGGTCAAAGCCACTACATTGGAAGTACTCAGGATGGTAAGTTCATTTCATTATTTCCGGGTGATCCATTGGTGAAGATTAGTTTGCCCGAGCTAGAGGTTGGAAACCATGATGTCGTTATTGATTTAGAGTGGGCTGCTTTTGCACCAGATGCGATCAAAGATCTTCCAGTGCTTTGGCGCCAGTATCCCGAGAAGTGGCCAGAGCCCTTGCATCGTCAGCAAAGGGTGTTCGAGAGAAAGTTAGAAATCGTTCCTGAGGGTTCACTTCCTCTCAATTTGATCGATGATCCTGATCTGAAAGATGCCATCAGCTCTGCGATTATGGTGACCGGTGTGACCATCATGCCAGCACTTGGCCATGATGGCTTGGTCGCACGCGTCGGCCTCGCACACGGTATTGTCCCTCACTTAGATTATGCATTTGAAGTGGAGTTGGAAGTCGAAGGGTTTCCAGTTGTCAACTCAAAAATGAGCAGTTACCTAACCGGTATTACCGACGGTGAAAAATCAATCGAGCCAGAATTTCTAGGGCTGCATAATTGGACAAATGAATTCAAGCTGCCTGCATCTGCAACGGGTCAGGAACAAATCAACATTCACCTGATTCCTGTCACCAATAATGTGGCGGACTGGATAAACGATAACGGCGGACAAGTACTGTCATCGCAAGTGGACCAGTTGTGGCCAGAAGAAATTATTTTTAGGGATGTACCAAAGCGAATCGTTGAAAACGATCGGGAGTAGTCAAGTTACTTGATCCTTCGCTCGCTTGCGTAAATCTGGGAAGACATCCCCTAAAAAGAAGACCACAATAAAGAGGCAGATACCGACGGCAAAGGTAAGTAGGCACCACATGGGCCACGCTGTCTGAGAAACAAGTAATATTCCGAAAAATGAAAAGACAGCGCTAATAACGACAAACAGGGAACTCACGCCTGCATTGGCAACCCCGCCTGCATCGGGAAAGGCGCTGAGACACAGCGAAAAGAGGTTTGGCCAGATCGTTGATGCGAGAAAGAAAATGATGCCAGCTGGCAATGCAAGCCACCAAATCGAAAATGCGCCACTGAGATCGAGAAAAATCATGATGATACTGATGCTGCATGCGATGACACCACAGACAATGATTGTGGCAAATGTCGGAAGATAAGCGCTGAGTAGACGATTCGACAGACTGCCAAGTAACCAAAGGCAACCCATCACTAATTGTAAGTGGCCATAAACGATCGGCGTGTATTGCATATCTGTGATGACATAAAAGGGCGCAAGAACTTCAAAACCGTAGAGCACTGTAATTAAGCTACCCATCGCCAGAGCTGAGAATAGGTAGACACGATGTCTTATCATTTGTCCAAACGGTTTAAATGATGCAAGTAGTTTTGATGATTGAGTACGTGGGTGTGTCTCAGGCATAATGAAAAAAACCACAAGCAGAACAAGCACTCCCCAGCCAGCAATAAACCAAAAAGTGCTTGTCCAACCAAACCAATCTTGCAGATAGCCTCCGAGACCTGGAGAGAGAACCGGGCCCGCCGCCCAACTAATCGTCATCCAGTTTGCGGCCTTTGCTCGTTCTTTACCTTTGTAGCAATCGACCACAATAGATCTGGCACCGACGGCAGAAGAAGCCGCGCCGATTCCCTGGATAAATCGAAGTGCCAGTACCATCCAAATCGCATCAGATAGAGTGATGGCAATGGCTGCCAGAATGAACAAAACGGTGCCAAGCAAAATCGGCTTGCGGCGACCAAAGTGATCAGTCACTGGGCCCATTAAAAATTGCGAGATGCCGTAGCCCGCCATGTAAACCACAATGCTGGATTGCACTGCAGTTTCGCTGGTCTTGAAATGCTCAGCCATTGCTGGAAGCGATGGTAAGAGGATGTCAATTCCTGCACCGCCCAGCGGCAAAGCCACCATCATTGAGAAGAAGGCACGACGACGAGCACCATCGGATAGCGAGGTAATTTGTGGTGTCTGGCCTTGATGATCAGGCTTCGGCATGCCGCTATCTCACTGTGAATCAGATTCCCTGTCAACTATCGGAGATAGGAAGCTACCAGGGTCGCCTGTTTTCTCATAAGCCGCTTCTTAGATCGCCATGTAGTAGAATGACAGAATTGAAATAGCACAAAAAACGGTCGGGAGTAAATCAACATGTCGACATCAACGATCCCGCATTTTATTGGCGGAAAACTAGAGTCCTTGGATGGATCTGAGGCTCGTAAAAATATCAATCCAGCAACTGGGCAGGCAGTGGGTATGGCTTCGCTTGATTCGACCGACGCAGTTGATCGAGCTGTTCAGGCCGCGACCGAAGCGCTCCCCGCATGGTCTCAGACGCCCGTTGGTGATCGTGTTCAACATCTCTTTAGGTACAAGATGGTGCTAGAAGCTCATATTGATGAGCTTGCAGACATCGTGGTGGAGGAACATGGCAAGACGAGGGGCGAGGCTATTGGATCTGTACGGCGTGGTATTGACTGTATTGAACATGCCTGTGGTGCGCCCGTCTTAATGCAGGGGCGAACGCTCCCACAGATTGCAGTGTCCTCGACATTTTGTCGGAGTGAAGATCAGGGCGGAGTGGGAATTGACTCAGCAGTCGATCGTGTGCCAGTCGGTGTCTGTGCTGGTATCACGCCATTTAACTTTCCTGTCATGGTGCCGATGTGGATGTGGCCCATGGCGATTGCAACAGGTAATACTTTTGTGCTCAAGCCTTCAGAAAAAGATCCTCGCTCTGCTTTGCGATGCGTGGAGCTCGCTCAAGAGGCAGGACTGCCAGCTGGCGTGCTTAATCTCGTTCATGGTGGTCATGAAGTCGTGAATCACCTACTCGCTCATCCAGAGGTAGCGGCTATTTCCTTTGTTGGATCAACCGCGGCGGGTGAACATGTCTATCGAACTGCAGCAGCTCATGGTAAACGTGTTCAGTGCATGTGCGGTGCAAAGAATCATTCAATCATTATGCCTGATGCAAATCAAGGTGCGGCTATTGATGGCGTTCTTGGATCAGCATTTGGAAATACGGGGCAACGGTGTCTTGCTGGGTCGGTTGTGGTTTGTGTAGGTGATAGTGCGGACTGGCTTGTGCCTGGGTTGGTTAATGCTGCCCAGAAAATTAGGGTTGGCCCTGGTAATGAAGCTGATGTTGATATGGGACCGATGCAGGATGCTGAATCACTCAGTCGCGTGCAGTCCTATATTGAGATTGGCGTAAATGAGGGGGCCACACTATTACTTGATGGTCGCCAGACATCAATGCCAAAGACGGGCTGTTTTGTTGGACCAACAATTTTTGATCATGTCACGCCCGACATGCGTGTCGGCCAAGAAGAGATCTTTGGCCCTGTCCTATCAGTGATGCGGGCCGCGTCGCTTGACGAGGCTGTGCAAATGGTCAATCGCTCTGAATATGGAAATATGGCCGTGATGTTTACAAACTCTGGGCATGCCGCTCGTAAGTTTGAGAATACAGTTGAGGCCGGCATGCTCGGCATCAATGTTGGAGTGCCCGCTCCGATGGCGGCGTTTCCTTTCGCGGGTTGGGGGCGTTCATTCTTCGGGGATCTTCACACAAACGGCGAAGATGGATTCCGATTCTTTACAAAGTCACGTGTCACTGTGCGGCGTTGGCTATAGGCGAGCTCAGCACCAATAAGGAAGATCGAAATGCCACGCGTAACAAGAGCAGCACTCATACAAGCATCAAATCCAATACAGGGTTCAGAAGATCTTGTTGCGATTAAGAAAGCAATGATTGATAAGCATCTTGATCTGCTTTCAGTGGCGGCAAGTAAGGGGGCTCAGGTTTGCTGTTTACAAGAAATTTTTTACGGTCCGTATTTCTGTGCAGAGCAAGATACCCGTTGGTATGCCACTGCTGAAGCAGTTCCTGATGGACCGACGATTACGCTTATGCAAAAGCAAGCGAAAAAGCTTGGCATGATTTTGGTGGTACCAATTTATGAAGAAGCAATGCCAGGTGTGTACTACAACACTGCTGCTGTTATTGATGAGAATGGCAACTATTTAGGGAAGTATCGAAAGCACCATATTCCTCATTGCAATCCAGGGTTCTGGGAAAAGTTTTACTTCAAGCCAGGTGACCTTGGGTATCCAGTCTTCGATACTTCAGCAGGAAAAATTGGCGTGTACATCTGCTATGACCGACACTTTCCAGAAGGGGCTCGAGAGCTTGGTCTTAACGGGGCTGAGATCGTTTTCAATCCTTCAGCAACCGTGGCTGGACTGAGTGAGTATCTATGGAAGCTTGAGCAACCTGCTCATGCCGTGGCCAATCAGTATTTTGTAGGCGCTATTAATCGTGTTGGTACCGAAGCACCTTGGAATATTGGTGAATTTTATGGAACGTCCTACTTCTGTGATCCGCGTGGGCAGATGGTTTCTGAAGCAAGTCGAGACCAAGATGAGGTGTTGGTTGCTGATCTCGATCTAGACATGATTCAAGAAGTACGAGATACGTGGCAATTTTTCCGAGATCGTCGACCAGAAAGCTACGAGCAGATATCAAGCTGGTAGTCACGAATAGCCAAAGATTGGATTAGGCATCTTGAATTATGTTCTTAGATCAGAGGTTTGAAAGCTAATGGAATCTCTGAACGAGTCATTATCAAATCCAGATTTATGTCCTGTCCCATATTCGCAGCGAACATGGTCGATGTGGAACATCGCAGCGTTGTGGATCGGTATGGCTGTATGCATACCAACATATCTGTTGGCGTCAGGAATGATTGCAATGGGAATGAACTGGTGGCAAGCAACGGCCACAGTTTTGATCGGCAATCTTATCGTTCTTATTCCTATGATGTTGATTGGTCATGTGGGTCCAAAGTACGGCATTCCATTTCCCGTCTTTGCGCGTGCAAGCTTCGGTACCAAAGGCGCTCATATTCCGGCCATTGCCAGAGCCTTGGTCGCTTGCGGGTGGTTTGGTATTCAGACGTGGATCGGTGGAGGCGCGATTTATTCAATTCTTGGTGCCCTGGGGTGGATTGATACCACTACTGACACACATGTTATTGGCTTTCTCGGAATCACCACATTGCAGTTCCTTTGTTTTCTCGCTTTTTGGCTCGTGCATGTGGTCATCATTTGGACTGGTATCGAGTCTATAAAGTGGCTCGAGGTTTGGGCAGCGCCATTTCTTATTGCATGCGGCGCTGCTTTACTCATTTGGGCCTTGGTTAAGGTGCCTAGTGATGCGGTTCTGTTTAATAGTGATACGCGTTTTGGTGAGGATAGTGGTTTCTGGTGGGTGTTCTGGCCACAGTTGACAGCAGTGGTTGGTTTCTGGGCAACGCTTAGTCTCAATATTCCAGATTTCACTCGATACTGCCGTACTCAGAAGGACCAGGTGGTGGGTCAGCTTATTGGATTACCCCCAACCATGACTTTCTTTTGTTTCATTGGCATTGTTGTCACAGGTGCAACATTCATCATTTTCGGCGAGTCAATCTGGGATCCCATTAAGCTTGTTGAGTTACTCGGTTCGAAGACGATCGTCGTGATCGCATTGTTTGCACTGTTACTGGCAACACTCTCTACTAATTTGGCAGCAAATGTAGTCAGCCCTGCAAATGGCTTCTCAAATCTCTTCCCACAGCGTATTAGTTTTCGTATTGGTGGCATGATCACAGCTGTTATTGGTGTCGTGATTATGCCATGGCGTTTATTGACAGATCTGCAAGAGTACATTTATACATGGCTCTTAGGCTACAGTGCATTACTGGGGCCAATAGCTGGCATTATGTTATGTGATTATTTTATCTTGCGACGTACACGACTCGACTTGAAGGGCCTCTATGATCCACGTGGTGTTTATGCAGGTATTAATTGGATCGCTGTTGCTACGCTGGTGTTAGCGGTACTGCCTAATATCCCAGGTTTCATTAACGCAGTAACAAACACGGCTGGAACTGAAGAGGCACTATTTTGGTCGTTCTTTGATCGCCTCTATGATTACGCGTGGTTTATTGGTGTAGCGCTAAGCGTTATCATTTACTGGTTACTTATGCAATTGACTCCTGGTCGAGCAGCCCCTGCAATGTATGAGCAGCTTGAGTTTACAGGTGGCACAAATAAAGAGCTTTCGAGATAAAAGGCTGGATATCAATATGAACAAGGATGCTGAAAACACACCTCCGCTACCTGCCTGTGCATTTACGCCACTTCCTTATGATGGACCATCACGCGACGAAGTGCTGGCCATGCGTCGGGAATTTCTAACGCCGGCACTTGTGACTTATTACAGTGATCCAATCATGATTGTCCAGGGCCATATGCAGTGGCTTTTCGATGAAAAAGGACGACGGTATTTAGATGCCATCGGAGGTATCGTTACTGTTTCGGTTGGTCATTGCCATCCAAAGATACTTGAGGCTGTTCGTGAGCAGAATGAGAGACTGCAGCATACGACAACCATCTATTTGCATCCGAATGTTGCTGAGTTTGGAAAACTGTTGGCATCAACGTTTCCTAAAAAATCAGGTCTTGGTGTGAGTTACTTCACCAGTTCAGGAAGTGAGGCCAATGAACTGGCGATGTTGATGGCACGGGTTCATACCGGTAACTTCGAAATGCTGTCATTACGAAATTCTTATCACGGACTCACGAATCAGGCGATGGGGCTCACCGCGCTGCATAATTGGAAATATCCATATCCACATGGCATAGGCGTGACGCATGTGCCTTGTCCAGATCGATACCGAGGCCCATTTGGATATGAGGATCCAGAAGCAGGACCAAAGTATGCAGCTGGTGTAAAGGAAGTCTTAACATACGACACTCCAGGTCAAGTTGCTGGTTTTATCGCTGAGCCAATCCAAGGGGTGGGTGGGGCAGTCGAGTTACCGCCGGGATACTTGCAGCATGTGTATCAGTTAGTGCGGGATGCAGGTGGCATCTGTATTAGTGATGAAGTCCAAACTGGATTCGGACGGACTGGCACAGCATTCTGGGGATTTGAAAACCACCATGTCGTGCCTGACATGGTAACGATGGCAAAAGGTATCGGAAATGGCGTGCCTTTAGCATGCTGCTGCACACGAGCAGATATCGCAGAATCAATGGTGCAACGCTTGCATTTCAATACCTATGGTGGAAATCCGATGTCAACTGCACAGGGGCTTGCCACATTACAGATGATCTTGCAAGATAATGTTCAGGGGCATGCACATGAAATAGGTTCTTATCTAAAAGAAGGGCTTACTGAACTGAAGTCTAGGCATTCATTGGTAGGAGATGTGCGAGGGCAGGGTTTAATGTTGGGCATGGAATTGGTCAGTGAGCATGGCAGTAAAACGCCTGCTACAGCCGAAACGGCACAGGTTCATGAGCGAGCGAAAGATCTTGGTTTATTGTTAGGAAAGGGTGGCCTGCACGGAAATGTTCTTCGAATCAAGCCTCCCATGTGTATTGATCGAGCGGATTGTGATTTCTTATGTAGAGTGCTCGACATATGTTTAACCGAAGCAGAGAGGTCTTAGATAGATGCCATTGTTAATTCGTAATGGTCGTGTAATCACCTCTGATCAAGATGTCATGGCCGATGTGTATGCTGAGGGTGAGACTATTACCCGTCTTGAGCCTGCTATTGATTTAGCGAGCTTGCCGTCAGATACCACAGTAATTGATGCAGATGGAAAACTTGTGTTTCCGGGTTTTATTGATCCTCATGTGCATATTCATCTGCCATTTATGGGTACGAATGCAATTGACGATCATGCCTCAGCAACTCAAGCAGCAATTGTAGGTGGCACAACATCAATTATTGAAATGATTTGTCCAGGGCCGCAAGATGAGCCAAGTGCAGCATTTAATGAGTGGAAAAAATTAGCTGAAGACCGATCGACGGGGTCTTGTTGTGATTTTAGTTTTCATCTGTCGGTGGTGAGATTTGATGAGCTTGCAAGAAAACAGGTTCGTGAACTTGTGAGAGATGAAGGTATCCGCTCTTTTAAGATATTTCTGGCCTACAAAGGTGCACTTGATATCTCTGATGAAAATCTTTTTTCTCTGCTTGAGATGGCAAACGAGCTTGGCATTGTCGTGACTGCTCATTGTGAAAATGCTGCCGCAATTGATCTCATGCAAAAGCGTTTGATTGCTGAGGGTAAGACAGGGCCGCAATGGCATGAGCCTTCTCGGCCTCGTAGTGTTGAGGCTGCTGGTGTTAATCATCTTTGTGCATTTGCCGAGCTGACAGGCGCTCATATTTATATCGTTCATACATCTTGTAATGCAGCCTTAGAGCAGGCACTTGGTGGACGGTCGCGCGGGGTGAATGTTTCTATCGAGGCGGTGGCACCCCATCTCGTTCTTGACAAGACATATGCAGAACGTGAGGATTTTGAAGGCGCAAAATATGTGATGTCGCCACCATTGCGTGATAGCGAAGAGCATAAGGCACTCTGGAATGCACTCGCTCGCCGTGATATTGCCACGGTCGGTACAGATCATGCGCCTTTCAACTTTGCTGGTCAGAAAGATATGGGGCGCAAAGAATTCACAGCAATACCAAATGGCATTCCATCGATACAAGAGCGTATTGATTTGCTGCATACGTATGGCGTTTGCACCGGTCGAATAGACCTAAATGTACTGGTTGATGCATGTTCAACACAGTCAGCAAAGATTTTTGGCATGTATCCTCAGAAGGGAACAATTGCAGTGGGATCAGATGCTGACCTTGTGGTTTATGATCCGAACTATAGAGGCAAGTTCACGGTGGATGACAGTCTTTCAAAAGTCGACTACTGCGGTTTCGAGGGTATGGACCGCTGTGGTAGAGCTGAGTATGTCACGCTTCGTGGGAAGCTTGTGGCTCAAGAGGGTCGGTATATTGGTGGTGACGCCAATGGCCAGTACATTGTTCGTGAATTTCTAAGTGTCTAATCGTTAGCGACCAAATCGTTGGACTGTTCGACAAACTTCTCTCCATCCCAGCGTTTATCTTCTGTAACCATACCAGCACGCGCTGCTTTGTCTGCGGCTTTAACTGCAGCCTGACGACGTACAAGCTCTGCATGAGTTGTAAAGTACTGTAGCGCGTGACCACGGAAATCATCAATGGTGTTGAAGTTATGCAGTTCCATAAACGCGGTGAGTTGTTCACACATTGTTTTAACGAGGCTGTAGCCATGTATCATGACTCCAGTGCAAACCTGTATGGTGGAAGCGCCCAATAAAATGAATTGAGCAGCATCATCGCCAGTCTCAATGCCTCCTATTGCCGAGAGACTTCGGTCAGAGAAATTGCCTGCGTTCGTCTGCGGGTCAAAATGACCGATTGCTGAGATTTTTCCCGTATCCAGTGAAGCTGACTTGCGATCAGGTGCTGGTATTGCGTCAAGTGCTTCTGGAATCGGCTTGCCGGAGTTTCCACCGTACATCATTGTTGCCAATTCCATGACCATTCGTAGGGCGATAGGCCGAACAGCTTTACAGGAATAGCCACCAGGTACGGTAAATCCCTCGACGGTTGGTTCAGGCCGAAGTGTATTGAGGTCGACGCTCATGACACTCAAGATGGTATTGATAGCAGAAACGCCATCGCAGCCTGCCGCTAAAGCTGCTCGAGCGGGGTCTTCAATGTGGGTAATGTTTGGAGTCATCTTGGCCCATATGGGAACCTTCGATACTTCTTTAACCCATGCACTTACTTCAGCGACGATGTCAGAATCTTGTCCCATCGCAGAACCCATTTTGCGTTCAGGTAGTCCGTGAGGGCATGAAAAATTGAGTTCAAAGGCATCGACACCAGCCTCTTGGCAACGTTCTGTAATTTCTTGCCACGTATCTTTTCGATACTCTTCCATAATGGAAGCAATCAATATTCCATCTGGATAAAGGTCTTTGACTTTCTTGAACTCATCGATCCATGACTCGAAAGATCGATCAGAAATAAGTTCAATATTTTCCCATCCAAGGACCTCTCGCGTTTCACTTGCGCGAAGCCGAGCATAACGTGGCGCAACATTCGTGACCTTGTCTGCATCAAGAGAAATAGTTTTGGCGATTACCGCTCCCCAACCTTCTTTAAAGGCCTTCTCAATGACATTGGCATTTGTTCCTGGAGGGCCAGATCCAATCACAAAAGGATTGGGTAGCTTCAGGCCATTGACTTCAACTTCTAGGGTCACCATCGAAGAAATACTCCCATGTAACGAACTTGTGCAGATCAAGAGAGGGCACTTGATCAATCAAGTACTTGCCGTGCGCGGTGGAAAGATTCTCTTTTTTAAGGTCTGAATCTATGGCCACTATGGATCAATAGTATCTGTATGCAGTCATTATGGACTGTTCGGGATCGGAGTGTGGTCGAATTGACTGGAGAAATGCCTTTGAGAGACTCTCGGACCGCTTTTTATTGGCACTCCATAAATGACTGCAAAAGAACGACTTATGTTCAAAATAGTTCTATACTTGAGAGGTAGGGATGATCTATGGCCTTGGCTTTGCGAAGCCGAATAGGCAGCGAAAGCGGGTAGATCAAAAAGTGGTTTTCAGAAACCTCTTCTGGGAATGAGAAAGAGATGCGAGTCCAATTCTGGAATTCCATAACGGTCGTTGTCGTCTGTGTAATGACGACTGCTGTCAATGCAGATGTCTTTGATATGACCTTTGCAAATAACAACACGTATGGTTATTCAGATCTTGGAAGTGATTCCATGGTTGATGAAGCCACTGGCTCTATCATTGAAAATCCATTCTGTGGTGTTGCCAATACTGAGCTCGTATTTGGTTCGAGCATGTCAATCGGCAGTACGGAAAACGACACTGCTTGGGATGGCTATTCACTGAGCGCTTTTGGAACGAGCCTGGCGACTTATTCAGGTGAAGAAAATAATGGCTACAAAACCATATCCAAAAGCAAGACAGTTATTAAATTTACCATAGAAAATGATGCGCTGTTTTCACTCGATGTTCAAGTCAGTAGCACCAATCAAGATGGTGGTAATTATTCAAAGGGATCACTTGTAGATTCAAGCGGGCTTGTTGTTGCAGGATGGAATTCGCTTGATCGTAGTGTTTTCGATTTTGATGGTATGCTGAAAGCAGGTGAGACCTACCATCTCCGTGCTCTATCTAGGTCAAGAGTAAAAGATAGTATGGAAGTTGGTCTAGAAGCTTTTGGAGAATTCAACCTGTCGATGAGCACGACTTCACTACTGATTCCGCTTCCTTCTGCGATGCTATTCGGGCTCGTGGGCCTAGGTGGTATTGCTTTAGGTAGGCGTCGAAGCAGGACTGAGGCCCAATAATCAATCTGGCTCATGAAAGCACGATAATCACTCTCTTGGATATTATTTTAGTTGGGTCGGTAGTAAACTGACCCGAGAACTACAATATGCCAAAGCACTATCTTAGGGCTTGAGTGAGATCGCTGAATGAGTTGTGTAGAGAACGAGCCAAATCGCGGCTGCTTATTTCTCTTTCTAATTATCTTAATTGTTCCATTGGGACAAATCCCAGTGGACTTTTATAGTCCTGCACTGCCGGATATCGCCAAAGATCTACAGACGTCGGCCACACTGACACAGTTCACGGTCACTATATTTATCATCTTCTCTGGTTTGGGTAACGTGCCGATTGGTGCGATATCTGATGCGCTGGGACGACGAAAGGTGCTACTTGTATCACTTGTAGGCCTGATACTGAGTACCGTTGGATGCGCTGTTGCACCCAGTATCGAGGTACTTTTTATCGCGCGGGCATTCGAGGGTTTATTTGCCGCATGTGGCTTTGTTATTTGTTATGCCTATGCTGGGGATACCTATTCTGGACACCAGCTTACCCGGACATTTGGAATTTTAGGTGCGGCATGGGCAAGTGTTCCAGTCATTGCTCCTGGTATCGGTGGCATCGTTGTGCACAGCCTTGGTTGGCGACCAATGTTCTGGATTCTTTCTGGTTTTATGCTGTTGTTGTTGGCACTCTTCTGGTGGATGCTGCCGGAGTCGCTTCCGCCTGAGCGACGTCAGCCACTCAAAATAAAAGGTGTTTTGAAATCATGTGGACTGACGCTAGGGAATAAGTCTTATCTCACATTATGTGGTGTGTTCATGTTCGGGGCGTCTATACAGTTTGTCTTTGTTGCAGCAGCACCATTTCTCTACCAAGAAGAGATGCAATTTTCTGCTCGTACATACGGTTTTATTGCACTTGCCATAGGGTTTGGAAATCTAATCGGAAACGGTGCTGTTGGGCTACTGGCCAAGTCAATACGGCCAATTGGGCTGATCCTGATTGGGTTATGTCTAATCTGGCTCGGTACGCTAAGCCTTCTGATTTCAGGCTTTGTGGCACCGTTGAACGCGTTAGTGATCTCCATCACGCTTGGTATTGCGCTGATTGGGTCGGCCATGACCTGCCCGGCGAGTGTAGCACTTGCCGTGGGGTTATTCCCAGAGCGGATTGGAATTGGAAGCGCTCTCATTAGTACGGTGGGGTTTTTTGGTGTGGGCATCTCGGTGGCAGTTGGGGGCATACTTAACATGACAACTCAGCTGCCGATGGCATTCGTCTTTCTTGTGCTGGTTAGCTTAGAAACCGTGGCGTTCTTGCTGGCTAGATGGGCTCTGAGGCGTGAGACGCCAACAACCTCATGATCAGCCACCCATTATGCCAGGAACCGATTAACATGCTGCAATGACCAGACTGAAAGACAGTATGCAGGCCAAAGCCAAGATCATGGAATGTGCAGAAAAGACGCTCCAAGAGCGCGTCAGAACAAGCCGTCTTTTGGGCTCTGATCCATCACTGGTGCTACATGGTGGAGGAAACACGTCAGCGAAGGGATGTATTGTTGACATTGATGGAGAGACAATTGATGTCATCTGGGTCAAAGGTTCGGGATGGGATCTGGCGACAATCGAAGAGGCGGGCTTTCCCGCTTTGGATCTTCAGCAGCTACGAAAGCTTCGGACATTGGATCATCTTTCTGATGAAGAAATGGTTCGCAGTGTCCAGCGTTGCATGATTGATCCCAGTGGCCCCTCGCCATCTATTGAGACACTTGTGCATGCCTTTTTGCCTCATGTGTTTATTGATCACAGTCATGCAGATGCGATTTTGGCGATATCAAATCGTGTAAACGGTGAAACGCTCTGCCAAGATATTTTCGGTGATCGAGTCGTGGCACTGCCATTTATCATGCCAGGCTTCCCGCTCTCTAAAGCAGTTGCTGATGCCGTAGACGCTCATCCAGATGTTGAAGGCGTCTTCCTTCATAAACATGGCCTCTTTACCTTTGGTGAGACAGGTGAGGAATCACTGCATCGGCATCTAGAGTTAGTCAATATGGCTAGTTCATACTTCAAAGAAGAGTATCGCAACGTTACAGAAGCAATCGCTCAAACATCGAAAGTCCCATCAAAGGTGCTACCGACTCTGCGTGGAACACTTGGTGGCGAGCACATGCTGGTGCTTGAAACACGTCAAGATGCCTGGATACTTGCGGCTTTGGCACGATCTGATGCAGAGGCACTTCTGGTAACGCCACCATTGACTCCTGATCACACCATTCGAACAAAAAGTCTGCCATGTTGGGTTGATCCAGATAAACAATCAATTACCAGTGCGATTGATTGTTATATCGAAGCCTACAAGCATTATTACACTGCAGGGTGCGCAGCTCGAGGCTCACGAACACCACTTGATCCAAGTCCAAGGGTACTGTTGGTGCCAGGTTTGGGTCTGGTTACTGCAGGTACGACATCAAAAGCAGCACGGATCGCTGGCGACATTGCAGAGCACACGATTCTTACCAAGCTAGCGGGCGCCGGTCTAGGTGCGTATGAAGGCCTCCCTGATCTTGATCTGTTTGATATGGAGTACTGGACACTCGAACAAGCAAAGATCTCTAAGCAGTCACGAAAGCCTCTGGAGGGTCAAGTTGCGGTCTTGACCGGTGGCGCGGGTGCGATCGGCGAGGGTATTGCAAGAGTGCTTGCTGATGCTGGAGCTGCTGTTGCGCTTCTTGATATCAGAGGAGATGAAGCGAAAGTCGTTGCAGATCAGATTGGCATGGAAGGTGTGACAGCTGTACAGGTAGATGTGACGGATGAAGGGTCTATTCGCTCAGCATTTGAAGAAATTTGCCTTCGGTACGGTGGAGTCGACATTCTAATACCAAATGCTGGAGTGGCGCATTCAGCGCCACTTGATCAACATGACACTGATACATTCCGCCGGGTCGTAGAGATCAATCAGATTGGTGTATTTCTAACCCTCAAGGTGGCCATACCCATTCTTAAGAATCAGGCACGTGGTGGTTCTGTCGTTATTGTCTCATCTAAGAATGTGCTAGCGCCGGGCGCCGATTTCTCATCCTATAGCTCAAGTAAAGCAGGGGCCCAGCAACTCGGTAAGGTTGCAGCAATGGAACTGGCTGGGGATGATATTCATGTCAATATGGTTTGTCCGGATGCCGTCTTTGGCACCCGCGAAAACCCATCAGGTCTGTGGAATGAAGTTGGTCCTCAGCGGGCGGCCTCAAGAGGGTTGGCTACAGAAGACCTCGAAGACTTCTATCGTCAGCGAAACTTGCTTAAGACAACGATTACAGCAGAAGATGTCGGTCGAGCAGTGCTATTTTTTGCATCAAGAGCGACGCCTACAACAGGAGCTTTGCTTCCTATTGATGGTGGTGTGCCTGCTGGATTTCCTCGTTAGAAGTAGAAGGGAAGTATGGAATGATTACCGTAAGGCTTTCACGAAATGAGATCATGGCTCGACTTCGTAAGAAAGTAGAGAAGCGTATCCCTATTCTTATTTCGAGTGCAGGCAGTGGACTTGTTGCCAAGTTACTCGAACAAGCCGGAGCGGATTGCGTCAATACCTTCTCGGGTGCTCGTCTTAGAGCCAATGGCATGGGAACTATGTCAATGATGTGGCCCATTCTTGACGCAAACCAGCAGACGCTTGACTACACCAGAGAAGACATCATGCCAGCAATGAATGGAGCGGCATTTGTATGTGCATGCCTCAATGCAAACGATCCTCTGAAAGATATGCGTATGGTCTTACAGCAGTGTCAAGATATGGGTGTGATGAGTGTTTCTAATATTGGGCCGTCGATTAGCTATGTCGACAAGGAATCAAATCTGTATAAAGTACTCGTCCAGTCGGGTATTACATTTCAAAACGAAATAGAAATGCTTAAGCTGGCGCGTGAAATGGATATGGTTACGGTGGGATTAGCTTTTGACTTGGAAGATAGTATTGCCATGGTAGAGCAATCACGCCCAGATATATTTTGCTTCCATGCTGGAACAACAAAAGGCGGTATCGTTGGATATGACTCCGGTGAAACTATTAAAGAGACCGCTAAACGTACTGATGATGCATATAAAGAGCTCAAAAAGATTCATCCCGAGATGATTCTTATGGGGCATGGAGCTGCGATGGAGACCGCAAAAGATGCTCAGTACATGCTTGACCATACTTGTGGTCACGGCGTATGGACCGGATCTTCAACCGAAAGACTGCCGATTGAGAAAGCTGTTCTAGAAGCGGCAAAGGAATTTGCCGAGCTTCGGTTTCGTAAGTGAGATAGGGTGATTTTGTGAAGAAGACAATTGCCATTATCACAACCTTAGATACAAAGGGTGAAGAGGCTGCTTATCTGCGCCAGCAATTGCACAAACTGGGTGCTGAAACAGTACTCATTGATATTGGAGTCGTTGGTGAACCAGGTGTGGTTCCAGATATTACAAGGCAGCAGATTGCTGAGGCGGGTGGCGCATCCCTAGAATCTATGTTGGTGGCTCCAAGTCGAAAAGAAGCCTCGCCAATTATGGATGCAGGCGCCATCGCACTGATCAGCGAAATGGTTGCTGCCGGTAAGATCGATGGAATTGTCGGACTTGGTGGCAGCCAAGGAACGAGTAATTGCACAGCAGTGATGCGGCTACTGCCATACGGTTTTCCAAAAATTATGGTATCGACAGTAGCTTCGGGTGATACATCGTCGTTTGTAGACATAAAAGATATCACCATGATGTTTTCTGTTGGCGATATTCTTGGGCTTAACAATCTCATGCGTGCCATTCTTGCAAATGCAGCTGGCGCGGCTTATGGAATGGCTTTAGTGGACACATCATTTACAAGTGTTCGTGGAAGTAAGCCGACCATTGGCATGACAAATCTTGGTGTATTGACCGAAGGTGCAATGTATGCCATGGAGCTGTTACGCAAGAGAGGGTTTGAGGTCATTGTGTTTCATGCGGTTGGATCTGGTGGGCGAGCCATGGAACAGTTAATGCGGGAGGGCGTTATTGATGCGGTATTTGACTATGCATTGGGTGAACTATCCGATGAACTGTTTGGTGGATTCCGAGCCGGTGGGGCGGAAAGACTGACTGTTGGTGCTGAATTGGGGCTACCTCAGATTATCGTTCCCGGAGGCGCTGAGCATATCGGCTTGTTTGTAGAGCCTGATTCAATTCCACCGGAGTATGACGGACGCCCTTACACTTTTCATAACCCAATTATTTACGTTCCGCGGCTTAATGCTTCGGAGATGAAACAGTTGGCTGAAGAAATTGCCAAGCGACTGTCAGGTGTGAAAGGTCAGATCAAGGTTCTACTGCCACTTCAGGGGGTTGGGCGATACTCAGTTGAGGGTGGACCACTATATGATCCTGAATGCGATCAGATCTTTATTGAGCACTTAAAGTCGGTGCTACCTAAAGCAGTCGATGTCATAGAAATTGATGCTGGAGCTGAAGACCCAGTATTTATTGAAGCGTGTGTCGATGAGCTGTGTGCTTTGATTAACGACGCCTAAGAAGTTATCCGTGAAACAGTTCGGATTCACGAGTAGGGGCGTCAGCCCTAGCGATAAAGTTTCTGCTTACGCGCTGCACTGATCGCCGCCTGAATCGCTGTTCGCGCATTTTGGCTGACGTACTGATCGTCGTTGGTCGCCGCTTCTCTTAGCTGTTTCTCAGCTGGCCCTCCGATTGCAGCCAGGGCACGCACTGCGTTCTGTTGCGTCACTTGGGAATGAGAACCACTGAGGCAATCGACCAACACCGGTATTGAAACCGGGCTCAAGCGTATCATTGAGTTTGTGCTGTTCTGTTGCTTGTAAGGATCTGAATCGCACATCAAATCGCTGAGCAAAGGCAAGGCAGATTCTCCCTGAGACACCACCGCATTGATTGCTTGGGCTGCAACAGCCTGATTAGAAGAACCGAGTGCGTCGACCAGATCACTTTCATAGATGCTGAACTGATCTAAATCGAGCTCGATAAGAAGCAACTTCGTTTGAATATCGCTTTCGTCATTTTTGGCGGCTTCTTTGAGAACTGGCAAGGCAGTGGGGCCTATTCTCTTGATTGTTACTGCAGCATTAGAACTGGCTAACATATTATTGCTAGTTAGTATCGCTATGAGCTGGGGAACGACTGGTGAGCCAATGGCTGCCAATAAATTAATCGCTGCAGCCTGAACCACCTGTGAAGGAGATCCCAATGCCACAGTAAGTTGGGGGACAACGCTCGAACTGAAGCTCTGTAGGACTTCAATAATCCCCGCCTGAGTGACTTGGTCATCTGTATCCAGCGCCTTAAGCAAGGGGTCTACAGTGCTCGGGCCGATCTGCTGTAGCTGGGTGATGCTCTGCGGCTGCATATACATGTCACCGAGACCAGAGATGAGGGTTGGGATATTGGATGGCATTCGGTTCTTCCTATAGGTGTTAAGTCAGCCGGCCCAAGGGAATTTCGCTCTCATAGGAAGAATAGCCTAATCGCCACAGCTAATTCTGCAAGCATTGCTCGCTTGGTGGCAGCTTGGCTCCAGCTCAGGCGGTCCTGGCAGCGATTGATTGCCTACTGAGTAAGACGATCAGCAGTGAAGCGAGCTGAGAGGAGCAACCAAGAGTGTCTGACCTATCCCAGAAAGCTTGGGTACGAGGCGGTAGATCAGAGAGAACATTCTCTATTTCAATGGGCGCATCTTATGTGTGGGCAGATTCGTTGATCAGCTCAGCGAATCATTCTAGATGGTCGGGATCGGCCATTGTTTGCCGATCTTTGGGGCGCATTGCGCAATGGTTCTTCTTCGCATGTCGCACCGAACAAAATCAAAAACCAACTGAAGTCTGCGAGATCGACAACACCATCAGTATTAATATCTGCTGAGCATTCAGTCATGCAGCCCCACTCGATCAGCATAATGGAAAAGTCATCGATGTCGACAATGTTGTTATTATCGATGTCCGCATCACAAGAAAACACTTCGCATTCATCTGGTGTGCCATTTTCATTATTATCAACGCTACTACCAGATGCAATATCACATTGGTCAGATATTCCGTTGGCATTGCAGTCAATGAGGGGTTCACGAGGCTCGCAACTGTCTGGAATGCCATTGGCGTTGCAGTCTTGGGTCGGGTCAGCAGTATCGTACTCATCAGGGATGCCATTTAGATTGCAATCCAAGCTTGTGCCTGTCGCAATATCACAGCTATCTAGAACATTATTAAAGTTGAAGTCCGTAGCAGAGCCGGCAGCAATGTCCTGGATATCCGGAATTCCGTTGAGGTTGCAATCATCACACTCTCCTGTGGCGATGTCGCAAGGTTCGACAACTTTGATCTTCTGATCGGCTGGTACGTCCGTTAAGGTGACCTCTCGCCCATTTGGAAAACGCACGTGAAGCGTGTCGATCATTCCATTTGGTCCTAAGCCAAAGTGTGCTGGAAGCATGTGCGCTGCGAAATAGCCAGATCCTGACTCAATTTCTCTGATCTGGCTCACACCATTGGTTGTGACCGTAATTCGTGCTCCGATGGCACTTCGATTTGAAACGGTTCCAATACACTCAATCTCAATCCAGTGAGCACCGTTATTGAGATCATTTCGAATCAGGCGATTCGATACTGGAGCGCCAGTCGTATTTGCGATGCACACAATGACATCCATATCACCATCGCCATCATAATCTGCCCAGCTCGCACTATTTGCATTTGTAATGCCAACAAGAAAAGGGCCACTGGCAACATTGCTAAATACAGGGTTGCCTGAGCTATCTATTCCATCATTCTGAAGTAGCATCAAATTGGCATAAGAATTGACGAGTAGAAGATCAAGATCCATGTCATTATCAAAGTCAACCCAACTATGACAGCGAGAATGGCCCGTATATCCAAGATCACCAGTTGTAACTTCGGCGAAATTGCCGTTGCCATCGTTTCTAAAAAGCTGGTTGTTGCCACCAAAGTCAATCGAGCCTCGCGCATTGTGTGGTAAGCCATTTATTTCAAGTAAATCACCCATAAGGGTAAGGTCTTTAGCTGAACCTAAATGATTTTCAGATCGAAGCGGCTCGCCACAACTAACTTCTTCGCATATGGAGTTGTCGCCACGATAGGATCCGCCTAATTCAAGGCAAGAAGTCTCAGAAATATTAATGCAACCAATGCTTGTGCAACAGGCACCAATTGTATCGGTGGTTGTACATTCAGAAAAATCGCAGTTTGTACCATTTGCGTCATACTCGCCGCCAAGAATGTCGCAGTCGGATTCTGTGAGGATAACACAAGAGTCAAGCGTGACGCAGCAGGCGCCTTCTGATGAAGCGATCGGGCACATTTGTGTGGCGCATGCAGTTTCGTCTCCTTTGAAAGATCCACCAATATTCTCGCAATCTGTTGCGTAGGATTCTTGGCATGATCCATCGGGTAAACAGCAGGCACCAAATTGATCACAAATGATTTCTTCACAGAGAACACCATGGCCACCATAGACGCCAAAATATTCATTCGTGCAGTTGTAATTAGAATCGATCGTGCAGAAGATATTGTCAACACAACAGCTACCTACATTGACATAGATTGCAGAAAGATAGAGATCTAGATCCCCATCATTATCATAATCTCCCCAAGAAACACCTCTGGTATGAGTATTTGAGTTGAGTGGTGGGGTGCTCGCATCTACAAAAATACCGCCATCATTACGGTACATTCGATTAATCCGCTCGTTATTGAGATTTGGTGTTCCATCTGGACTGTCACCGTTCGCAAGATAGATGTCAGGATCACCATCATTGTCGTAGTCAGAGAAGGTGACACCACGTCCAATCGCTTCATCTTCGACAGGGCCAATGTCACTTTGTTGCTGAAAGGTGCCACCGCCCATGTTCCTAAGCAATCGGTTGCCTAGATCAGATCCATATTTTGTTGAAATATAGATATCAATTAGGCCATCCTGGTCATAGTCCCCCCAGGCTGCCGTGCGGGTCAGTTTGCCATTGTTCTTGAGTGGTTCACCGTTTGTAATATCAGTAAAACCATCTAAGCCGTCATTGCGTAAGAGATGGCTGTCTCGGCTTTGCGCAATAAATAAATCGACATCACCATCATTATCAACGTCAGCCCAGACACTTCGGCCAGAGTAGTACTCGCCAGTGGGTGTAACGACTTCGGTTGTCACTTCAGTAAAGCTATCACCGCCATTGTTTTGATAGAGTTTGTTTGGCTGTGCCCAATTTGTAATGTACAGATCGAGATCGCCATCATTGTCATAGTCTGCCCAGGAGGCACCGCGCGTGTTGCCACTGCCGATCGTTCCACTGGTTACTTCGGTCCAGCTCTGAGACGGGTGCTCTTTTCCTGTTGTCCATGAAGTCAGCGTAGCAATCGCGCCCCCAGTGATCATGAGCAAGCCTGCAAGAGTTCTCTTATTGAGCCGGCTAAACAATGATAAACCTCGTCTTTGTGACTGGCATCATGTGACCTAGATCATCGTGATTAAAAAGAATCATGAATCACTCAGGACGGTCATCTGAGAGGACCAGTAAATAGAGATTGTCTTCCTCAACAAATCGCCGCTTGGGAAACAAACCCAGGGGCATCCTCAACTCCACTCAGATTTTATCAAAGAGCGCTGAGAGATTCACTGAAAAAACACTCATTAAAGCTCAGAGGGCTCTAGATTTGCTCAAAGATAGCGAAACGCCTTGCTGACTTCTAGGAGACTAAGAAATCAACCAAAAAAAAACGGACTTTTTATGGGCAACTTGTACCGAAGGCAAACAGGAAGAGGGAGAAATCATCGATGCCGACGACCTGATCATTATTAAGATCTGCTATACAAGTGCCTTGACAGCCCCAGTCGATCAATAGCAAAACGAAGTCATTGACATCGCTTTAGTAGGGAGAGATAGAACTGGGATGAGCGCTGCTATTGTTAGTCGAGATTGGTTATACAGGCGGCGCCGTAGGTCACAAGCAGAATAGAGAAATCGTCAAAGCCGACTTGCCCGTCTCTATTCATGTCTGCTGTGCAGTTCTTTCCAGCACATCCCCAATTAGTCAATAATATTGAGAAGTCGCCAAGATCAACTATTCCATCTTCATTGAGATCAGCAATGCAACCGATGGTATCGCATTGGTCAAGTATGCCATTTGAATTACTATCAATACTAGGATCATTCAGGATATCACATGTGTCTGGGATGCCATTTGCATTACAGTCTTGACTCTGTCCGGTATCAATATCGCAGATGTCGGGAACAGTGTTGTTGTTGCAGTCACTGGTTTCGGAGGTATCACTACATGCTTCGCATGGAAGTGTGATATTGCGACGTATTGATAACATGCCATCAGTTACACCGGCACGGGATGGATGGCCTGCCACGATATCAATACGTTGATTGGCATCAATATCTACAAGAGCAACCTCTGCCACAACTGCTGTCATTGACACTCCAACCAATGAAAAAGTAAGACTGTTTCCATCATTGAGGAGTAATTTCATGTTTTGATCGCCCACATGGCCAACCATGAGATCAAGATCACAGTCACCATCCAGATCGGCTGCTGCAATAGAGTGGGGAGCTCGGCCCACCACGCTCACCTGAGCGACTTCAAAATTGCGGTGTCCCTTGTTCTCGATAATCCAGGCTCCACCAGCCATTTCAGGATCCATAAACATAGCAACGGCGATATCTTGGTCGCCGTCGTTATCAAGGTCAGCAAAAACGAGTGATCGTGGTCGGTATCCCACATCAATGGTCACTGACTCAACGAAGGAACCGTTGCCATCGTTGAAACGTAATTCGATTTGATCATCACCACGGCAGGCAATACCGATATCAGGTTGCTGATCTCCATCAAGATCACCTATCTCGATGTCACGTGGTTCGGCTGGAATACTGTAAGCAACCATCAGTTCATAAGTATGATTGCCATTGTTTCGGTGAAAATGCAATGTGTTGGTTGATAGACTGGAGCTACTTGCTGCCACGATATCCATGAAACCGTCATTGTCATAGTCGAGGGCATTGATAGAGGTAGGGTTTTGCAGTGTGTTTATTGAATACGTCGAGAAGTTCGCTAAACCATCATTGACAAAAACGGTCAGAGAATCCGAATACCAGTTTGCAGTGACAAGATCAAAGTCTTGATCATTGTCAAGATCAACCGCAACAAATGATCGTGGATATGAATCGTTTTCTGGTAAGTCGATATGAACGGGGTTGTTGAGTGACCCATCTTTTCCAACAAGGAAAACCGAGATACTTCCTAGGCCTTGATCACCACCAGCACGATTGGCTGTTGCAATGTCGATTGTTCCATTGCCATCAAGGTCAACATGAACCAGAGAGGTTGGACTGTTTTCTGCATATGCAGCTTCGGAACTGTCGAACTTTGGCGATGTTTGAGCCACAACGACACTTGGTAGAGCCAGCGCCATCATCGCCATCATCATTCTTGAACTTTTGCCCCAGAAATACAACACGCTGTTATCTCAACTCCTTGGGGGTGGTGCATCAGCCCTACCTGGATTCGCATGGACCCCTAGCTCGTAGATACCTAAGAGTGTCTCCGGTATTCGAGGATACGAGCCAAATTTCTAAAATGTTCGAAAACAAGCTAGAAAACGGTTCCAATTATCTCAGATAGTTCAATAAAAAGAGCAAGGCACATGGTGTGGGAGGGGCCTAATCCATGATTTCGACAATATCGAAATCGGTCCGCCCCTTCGGCAAATCCACACTCACCGTTTCTCCAACTTGCCGTTTCATCAGTGCTTCACCCAGGGCTGAGTTTGGTGTCACCTCAACGTAATCTATATCGAATCGGCCAGTGGCTTCCCCAACCAGTCGATAAAGATCTTCATCACCTGTTTTGGAGTTCTTGAGCTTTACGGTGGTGCCAATGTAGACCACACCTTCCGGTACTTCCGAACTGTCGACCAAGATGGCTTCTTTGAGGTCCTGCTCAAGTTCACGGATCTTTGCTTCATTGAGGCCTTGATCTTCTCGAGCCGCATGATATTCAGCGTTCTCTTTGAGATCACCCAGATCTCGAGCCTTGCCGATGCGTTCGGAGAGTTCCAGTCGTCTACCAATCCGATCATCAAGTTCTACTTGGAGCCGGTCGTATTCTTCATTGCTTAAGTATTTCATGTCGGGAAATATAATAGCTTCTGCTCGCCCAGTCGTGTATTGGATTCCCTTGCCGGGCCGGATTGATAAACGCCAGGCTGGTTCATAAGCTAAATATCAACCGATAGATCGCGTATGGGGGGCATCGATCTGCCGTATCAGCAGCGTTTTGGCAGGTCTGGACTGGCAATCTGGCTGGAGACGAGAGGGGCTGCTGGGGCCTCAAGATGTGGTAGGCCCTCATGTTCAGGGCTCTACATGACACCTACCATGCATCTGCTTCAAAGGGGAGTAGACTGCGCAAATATGGCACCTCATGCTCCTGGATCCGAACAACAGCAAGCGGCCGCGACGGCTCTACGTGACGACGTCCGCGAGCTTGGTGAGCTACTGGGAAACATTATCAAGTTGCATGGTCAGGATGGCGACTTCGAGCGTGTTGAAGAGATGCGAGCACTGGCCAAGCAACGGCGAGCAGATCCATCGGCGCCAAGAGGGCAGTTGCAACGTCTTGTTCATGATCTCGATCTTGATGAGATCAGTAGTATGCTCAACGCCTTTTCAACATTTCTAGATGTCGCAAACTTGTGTGAAGACAATCAACGAATACGCATACTTCGCCAACGCGCCAAGCAAACGAGCAAGATCGATCACGAGAGCCTGGCGAGTGTAATGAAATTATGGAAAGAGCAAGGGTGCACAGCGGATATAGCGAGAGATCGCTTAGCGTCACTCAGTGTTGAGCTGGTCGGTACAGCCCACCCAACTGAAGCAAAACGCCGAACAGTACGGCGAGTTATACAACGAATAAAAGACCGTTTGCGTCGTATAGAGCGCGTTGATTTATTGCCGTCGGAAATCGAAGAGATTCAATCTCGTATCAGAGCAGATCTTCTTGCATTATGGGCTTGTGATGGCTTGCCACCACAACGCCCCTCAGTACTCTCAGAAGTTGATCGGAATCTATTTGTTTTAGAGGCGCTCTGGACAGTGGCACCAAGATCGATAGATCTCTTGCGCCGAGCGTTTGCTCAAACGTGGCCGGGCGAGCAACTGGGTTCGGCGCCCGTGTTAGCTGTAGGCACTTGGATGGGGGGAGATCGAGATGGAAATCCCAACGTGACCGCTGAAATCACGCAGGAGACTTTGGTGCGGCTGCGTGCGTTTGCGATCAAATGTCATCGAGGTCTATGTCAGGATCTCACTGATCGAATGGCCGAAACCCTGCCCTCAGATGTAGCCATTGATCTACTTAGTGAACTGAACTGTGCACTCATTGACGATCCCATACTTGCTCAACGCTGTGCTGATGATCATGAGCATGATGTACCCAGAAGATGGCTTCGACTCATTGACCGACGCCTAGAAAAATCTGCGGAAGATGATGCTGAGTGTATTTACAAATCAAGTGGCGATCTGAGGCATGATATTCAAAGACTAGTTGATGCATTGATGCAGTGTGGTTTACAAGAACACGTTGATCTGTGGATTCGTCCCTGGCTTGATCGTGTTGATATTTTTGGTTTACATCTAGCTCGACTTGATATACGGGAGAGTTCGGAAGTACTTGCTGAAGCAGTGTCAGATGCGATGCGCTCGCTCAAGATTGAAGAAAACTATCTGGAGCTTGATGAAGCCGCTCGCCAGGCGGCGCTTAAAAAGCCAATCGATGTTGTCTTAGCGAAGAGTCTTGATGTAGAGTTGTTTCACGGTCTAAGCCGTGAGACACATCGTCTGGCGTCTTTTCTCCAGAGTCCAAAGCAGCATGAAGAGGCCTTAGGTGTTTTCGTCATCAGCATGACACGTAAGCCAAGCGATGTACTGTCGCCGAATTGGTTAATGCGTTTAGCTGCAATGCGCCTTGGTACAGAGCCAGTGGCCATATCGGTGTCTCCGCTATTCGAGACGGTTGATGATTTGGCAGAAGCGCCTCGCACCTTAAAATCACTCTTGAAAAATGAGGCCTACCTCAAAGATCTTCATGCCGCAGGAGGCGTGCAGACCTGTATGGTTGGATACTCAGACAGCACCAAGGACTCTGGAATTATTGCGGCAAACTGGCACCTCTATCTAGCCCAAGAGCAGCTTTCCGAAGTGGCTGATGAGGAAAAGATTCCGTTGGTACTGTTCCATGGGCGCGGGGGTTCACTGGGGCGAGGGGGAGGGCCTGCGGCAAGGGGAATTCTCTCGCTTCCACCAGGAACGATGCGTGGTGAAATTCGTCTCACGGAGCAGGGCGAAGTGCTGGCTGATCGATACGATGATCATGAAATTGCAGAGCGTCATCTTGCCCAGGTGCTTTCAGCCACAGCTCGGACCATGGTCCAACCAAAAAAGAAAAGACCTACGCGATGGAGTGCGTTAATGACAGAGGCTGCGCAAGCGGGGCGTCTTTCATATCGCAACCTCATTGAGAATCCGCACTTTATTGAGTGGTTTGATTTGGCTACGCCGATTTCTGTCATCGAGACGCTGACCATTGGTTCCAGGCCGTCACGTCGTAAACAAGAGCGTACGCTTCAGACGCTGAGAGCCATTCCATATACATTTGCAATGACGCAAAATCGAAGCATGGTGACAGGCTTTTACGGGTTTGGGAGTGGTATCGAAGCTTGCGGCCCGGAAGCTATTGAAGAGTTTCGTGAGATGATGCAGGATTGGCCCTTTTTCGACGCGCATCTTAGATCAGTAGAAATTGCACTTGCAAAAGCTTCAATTGATGTCACCCGTGCCTACTCAGATCTCGCTGCTGAAAGTGGATATGAGGGTGTGTCTGAAATCGACGAACTGATTTCGGCTGAGTACGAGCGGTCTCGCCGCGTCGTCTTGGCTATTACTAGCCAAAGCAGTTTGCTTGAATCAACGCCATGGTTAGCAAGATCAATTGAAGTTCGTAATCTCTATGTCGACCCACTGAATGCCATTCAAATCGAATTGCTACGACGATCACGAAGCATTGGGCAAACCGAATTACCTGCAGGTGATGTGCTGGCAGATGCGCTGCGGCGAAGCGTTCAAGCGGTTGCATCAGGGATGCGCACAACAGGCTGATTTTAGGTATCACACCAGTAGGGCATTGTGACTGCCTCTGATCAGTTGTAGATGTCTTATGGCTCGCGTCCTGGAGTAAGAACACAATTTGAGAGTCTCAGTAGAGCTTTTTAATGACGATTGGCAGTTTTAAGTAATTTGCAAGCAATGCCAAGGTCATTGACTCGTACTTCTTTTATGAACTTATTCATATCCCTCTTCTTGAGTACGGTTGTTGTTGTATCGACATCGATCTCGGCAGACGTTGAAGATAATGACAGGCAGTTGCGGCAAAAAATTGCTCGGCTAAAAGAACATCAACAAGAAGTGAGTACGTTTGTTGATCTGAATAATTCGTCGTGGGAAGAAGCACTTAAAAAGCGAAGAGAAGCTGATGACGCCATGATGATTGTGCTGATTGGTGAGCTGATGAATCGAGAGCCAGCGGCGCCAGATTTGGGAGACTACGCGCCTTTGCGATGGCAAGCGATTCGCCGTGGCGGTGATCCAATCAAAGCGCTCAATGAAGCCGAAGCATTGTTCAAGTCCAGGCCAGATTTACAATCAACTCAGCCAGAGATGGCGCTGGAATTGGCCTGGTACCACAGTGTGCTTGAATCACCGCAAGATGCTGTTGTGACAGCTCATAAATATGCAGATGCCTATCCAGAGATGGCAGAGGGGGCGTTACTTCTTGAAGCAGCTACCGCTCGTATCAACTCAGATAGCCAGCAAGTGATCGAACTTCAATCGCGTATTGTCACGGAGTACCCAGACACCCCAAGTGCTTATCGAGTGGAGTTAGGGGCGCCGAACAATAAGATCTGGACTGATTCATTCTTTAGAAAACAGATGAATGATATTGCTACTGGAAACGTTGTGTTATCTGAAGAATATGAAGGCAAGATCACACTTATTGCTCATTGGACAAACTGGTGCGCACCTGCACATATTGCCATAGAAGAAGCAGTTGATGTTTATGAGGCGTACCAAGATCAGGGATTCCAAGTACTCGGTATGAGTGGTGATCTTAAGGCAGGAAAGGCCAGTGATTTTATTGAGCAGCATTCGTTGCCCTGGAATAATATTTCTACTCCTTGGGATCCATCAGCAACACCTCAGTCAGCAATAGAATTCTGGAGTCAGTCTTTTACGCCACGGTTTTTACTTGTTGATGATCAGGGGCGTATTCTGGCTCAGCCCCGTCAGAATCAACTCCATTCATATGTGGAAAAAGCGTTGGCAGGAAAACTGCACGTATCACGTCAAATAGCTGATTCTTATGATCCAAAGAATCTCACTGGGCAACGAGCCGTACCCTAATGCAGAGGTGGTTTAGTTTGGATCGTGTCGGAAGACTGAATCAGATTAATCCAACACGTAGAGAATCAGTCTGCATTCGGACCTAATTTGTAGAAGCCGCGGCCAAGAGATTCTAGTTGCCCCGTTCGCGTCAGCTCGAGCCAGACATTATCTTTAAATTCATGCGGTGCAACGATGGCATCAAAATCTGCTTCGCGGCCACTCGACATTGGGCCTACGCCAAGCCGTGATTCATGATCGAGTTTGGTAAGCTTCAATCGTTTACGAAAAGCCTTGAGCGCTTGCTTAAGCACCTCGTGGTCAATTGCTTCACTAGGTTCGTCTATCGGATCATCAGAATGCTCTTCCTCAATACCCTGCATCACGTGTACCAGATGTATGAGGTCATCAATATCACGTGAGGCAATGATCTTAGCCGAACGTGTAGAATCGGCTTTGGTTTTGATCAATAGCTTATGTGCCTGGCCCCAAAGAGGGCCTGCCGAATCACCGGCATCGCAAATTTGCTGTACGACGTTCGCAAGATCATGAATGTCGGCGGGGCTACACCCAGCTTGTTTGTAGTGGCCGCCATCCGACTTTGGTTTTTTTCGCTTGCGTTTTGCCATCAGTAAACTTTCTACTGCATTTCTTTCAAATCTTTACCAACTCCAAGGTGATCTAGAATAAACGCATACTCAAATGCAATTTCTCTGAGCCGTTCATAGCGGCCACTGGCCCCACCATGGCCAGCGCCCATGTTGGTTTTGAGTAAAATAACGTCATCACTCACTGATTGATCGCGAAGTTTCGCTGTCCACTTTGCCGCTTCCCAATAAGGTACGCGTGGGTCATTAAGGCCAGCGGTAATGAGAAGAGCGGGATACGCTTGTGGATGCACATTGTCATAAGGTGAATAAGACAACATTGATTCGAAGTATTGCTCCTGCTGCGGATTGCCCCATTCCTCGTATTCCATTTCAGTCAAAGGAATCGAGGGATCGAGCATTGTATTAATGACATCGACAAACGGAACGCCGGCATGTGCAACAGCGAAGAGATCTGGCCGTTGATTGATGACGTTGCCAATGAGTAAGCCGCCAGCAGAAGCGCCCCGGATCGCCAGGCGATTGGGAGAAGCCCAGCCAGTCTCAATCAACGTCTCTGCAGCAGCGATGAAGTCAGTAAAGGTATTGGGCTTATGTTCGTACTTTGCCTGCTCATACCAGTGGCGACCCATTTCGCCGCCACCACGAACATGGGCAACTGCATATACAACACCACGGTCAAGAAGTGACAGGATGACTGAAGAAAAATATGGATCCATGGATGCACCATAAGAGCCATAACCATAGAGGAGGCAGGGATTGCTGCCATCAGGCTTCACACCTTTCTTGCATACAAGTGAGATGGGAATCATGGTGCCATCAGGCGATTTAGCTTCGATTCGATGAGTGACGTATGACGCGGCATCATGTCCGCCGCGTACTGGTTGAATTTTGAGCGTCTTTGCTTTGCCAGTGCCGTCGAGTCGTGTTTCCATCACTTTTTCCGGCTGCGTGGGAGACTCGTAGTTGTAGCGTAAGACGTCGGTATGAAATTCTTTATTCACATTCATACCAAGTGTTGAGACACGTTCTGAAGCCGGTATCTGATGTGAAGAACCATTGGTGAGATCAACAACACGTAAGCGGCTGTAGCCTCCGCGTCGCTCTGAGAGGACCAAAAAATTATCAAAGACATTAATATCAGTGACATAGACCTCAGGATCATGTGCGATCACAGTTTCCCACTCGCCTGGCGTTGAGGTTGATCGGCGCTGCACTTTAAAGTTCTGTGCATCATCTTCATTCGTGCGTTTATAAATGTAGTCTCCGCCGTGATCAATGTCATATTCACTGCCAGTTTGGCGAGGCTGTACGCTGGTGAATGCAGTGGTCGCATCGTTGGAATCAAGCGTCCACCATTGGCTGGTCTCACTTGATTCAGCACGAGCGAGAATTGCATCACCTGAACGACTGCGGGCAACCGACATCGAGAATCGTCCATCAGGTTCTTCCAAAAGCAGAACATCCTCATTCGGATTGCTACCAACCTGATGCCTAAAGATTCGATCTGATCGATTTGTCTCATCAAGACGCTCATAGAAAACGGTTTGATTGTCATTTGCCCAGGCAAGGCCCCAAGGAGAAATATCGGTGACAGAGTCGTCAATGATCTCGCCAGTATTAAGATCGACGACGATCATCTGGCATCTTTCATATCCTGAATGATCGATGATGTAAGCCAATTTCTGATGATCAGGACTAACCTGGGCGTTTGTCACCTTTGTGAAGTCATGGCCCTCGGACAGTTTATTAATGTCGAGAACGACTTGCTCAGAGCCGCCTTCTCGCTGCGTACGAATTCGAATGGGGTAACTTTGTCCTTGCACCGTCTTCGATGAATACATGTATGGTCCATGCGGGTGCGGTACAGAGGCGTCATCCTCTTGGATACGGCCAAGCATCTCCGAATAAAGCAAATCTGTGAGCCCGTCCAAATCGGCAGTCCGATTCTTGGTGTATTCATTTTCTGCCTCCAGATATGCAATGACATCTGGATTGTCTTTGTCTCGAAGCCAGAAGTAGGGGTCCACAAGTGTGCGGCTATGAATCTCCGTTAAATGTGGCTTTGCCTGCACATCGGGGGGGGTTAGCCCGGCCTGTTGGCTGATTGAATTGGTGGGATCCATCATGAGTGTCGCGATCAGAATAATGTTGAGCATGGGTTCATTGTATCTGGAGAATGACTTTATATGGTGCGCCGCAATAAGTCAGGCGGGGAGGTAAGATTGACCTATCAAACCTTCGCCACCCCAGCTTCTAGAGAATCGATTCGACCTCTATTCGTTCCTGAAAACGGAATTGAAGCCAGTTCCTGGCAGGTGGAAGCGAGCCCTTCGCATCAGTCTCACCAGCATGATTGGCCTTATCGTTGCTCTCATGCTTCATATAGAAGAGCCGTATTGGACCTTGGTGACCATTTATATGCTGTCGATGCCGACTGTCGGATCGACCATTACCCGAATGTTGCAACGCATCCTTGGAACAGCTATTGGCGCCCTGATAGGTGTCATGATTGCTTCGGCTTTTCCTCAAGAGCCTGCAGCACTCATACTGGCTTTTGCAGCGGCGTTATTCGTTTTTCTATACGTCGGATTGGTACAGGCTGTCGCGCCATACGCCATGTATCTTGGTGCAGTCACCATCATTTTAATTACATCTTCGATATGGGACAATCCTGGGAACGTGCCAGCAAGCGCCTGGGAACGTTTTGAAAATGTGACGCTTGGCGTCATTGTGTCTACATTCGGTTATTTGCTTTTTTGGCCAGTGACAGCAAAGTCGGGTTTAGTCGAATCAATGTGTGACAAGCTGAGAAGATCTTCTGTTCGTATAGATGATCTTCTCAAAGTGTGCGAAAACAATACCACCAAAGAGATCGAGTTGACGCCACTGCTGCACACCAACTTGTTGGCAACGCAGATAAATTTGTTGCATGAAGCTGAGCTAGAAGATCAATATATTCGAAAGCGACGTGATTGTATTTTGTCGCTCATGACTGCAATTGATCAAATCGCAACACAAACAGTCGCTCTTCAACGTGGTTTTTCGCTTGGGCATATGGAGTCTACATCAGAGGATCTGAAACGCAAGATCATGAAGGGACTCTCCATGGTGCGAGACGTTTGCGATCAAATGATCTGTGATCTAAAAAATAATGAAATCGAAAAGGCACCAAATAATGCCCCAATACGTCAACTCGCAGATGAAATTGATGAGCTGGTTACATCAAATGAATCACCGGAGGTGATTCCGTTGGCTGTTGCAGTCGGTGTTTTGCTGGGTAACGCGGCGAATGCTCCGGAAGTACTAGCTTGGTGGGCAGGTGGCACGCCAAAAGATAAGTATGACAATCCACTCAAAGACACAAGGTTGTGGCGCCCAGTGAGCCAACTGGTGAGAGACATTGATAGAAAAGCTTTTTTGACCGCGACGAAAGGAGTGCTTGCTGCGACAGTGGCGGTCATCTTAGCCTCGCTTACAGAGTGGCAGAGTGTGGGCGCAACTGCCATGGTGTCGACCATTATCGTGATACAGCCGACGGTAGGGGCCTCGCGCGCTAAATCGCTGCTTCGAATATCCGGTTGTATTGTTGGTTCTGTCATTGGTGTTGTCGGTATTATTATTCTGAGTCCAAATACCATAGACGTGGCTTGGTTTGTTTTGTTTGTAGGTGGATTTTCATGGCTTGCCGGCTGGATTATGGGTGGATCAGCTCGCACATCTTATGCCGGTGTACAGTTGGGTTTAGCTGCTTCAATTGCAATGGTGACACTCGCGCCGAGTGATGATGTGATGGGTGGACTCGATCGAGTGTTTGGAATTTTTCTAGGTATTCTTATTGCGCTACCAGTTGTGCGGTACTTTTATCCAGTCTCTGCAGCAAGAGAACTACTTGAGGCTATTTCAGAAGCAATCCGTACAATTGCAAGTGGGCTGAATATGGGATTAGGTGAACTCAGTGAAGAGCAGCGGGCGCGACCTACAAAAGGGTACCGATATCGAGTGAGTTGGCTCTTGGCCGATGCGTATCGTTTTCGTGAAGAAGCACGCCTTGAGCAGGACCTCACGCCACGAGATTGGTGTCCGGCATTAGAGGTAATTAGTTGTCTTCAAGAGTGCATGTTAATGATGATGCTTCTGATACGTAATCGACTCCGACATGGTGTCCGAGACCATCTCAGTAACATGCCTGAGTTTGTCATGCTGCGCGAAGGAATGATGGCTCGATTGAATGAAATTGCTGATTATCTTTGTGATGGTGAACCTCTATCGCCCTCAAATATGAATGAGTTATATAAGCGGGCGGAAGAGCGAATTAAAGGTAGGAAAGAAGAGTACTTGTTGGAAATGAAACAACAATTGACGGTCATAACCGCTTCCTTAGGTTACTACGAATCGCTGGTAAAGTGGATTGAGAAGATAGAAATCGCTGTTGAGAATACGCGTGAAGCTTATCCACCTAAAGTATTGCGGCGGCGGTTTTCACGGCCATCTTTGGAGCGCAAGTCTCCAGTTGCATAAATCAGTGCTGCTGAAGCGGTCAGTAAGTCGGCGCGACTTGTAATACGCGTCGATTGCGCATCTGCAAGACTGTATTGTGCTGCGAGCACTTCGGGAAGCGTACTTAAGCCAACGCTGAATGAAGCCTCAATGGCATCGGCGGACTCTTGTGAGCTTTCTAGAAGTGCTTCTGACCACTGATAGCGTCGCGTCGCTGCTTCATAATTAAAAAAAGCGTCCCACACTTCACCAGCAGCATCCAGTCTTATTTCATCGAGATGTGCTAGTGCCTGTTGATGTTGAGCTCGCGCAAGGCGCACATTGTTATCAAGAGCACCACCTTCAAAGAAAATCCACGATCCAACAACCCCGACAGACCAAATCGGTGAGAAATAATCACCATCTGCGGGAGGCGTGACAATATCATCGATGTGATATTTGGCATAGTTGAGGCCAAACATTCCCTCAAAGTCAATTTGCGGTCGTAGCATCGCCTCTGCAAATTGAATACCGGCCTCAGTTGCACGGACTTCAGCGACAGCCGCGGTAAGATCAGGGCGCATGGCGAATGCCAGTTCCACGAGTTGGTCGAGATCGATAGGCAGTTCATCGGGTAGCGGTGTTTCGCTATTGAGTTCAAATGCGATGCGAACATCTGGCCGAAGCCCCATAGCGGTTAACAAATTGGCACGAGAACTATGCACATCAGCACGAGCTTGTTCAACCTCATAACTGGCAAGGGCAAATCGTTGCCTTGCGAGAAGAACTTGCGGCATTGTTGCTAGGCCCACGAGCAGTTGTTCTTCTGATCCTTGCAAAACAGTTTCTGCTAGGGTGAGATCACTTAGCGCAGCGGTCAATAAACCATCAGCAGCTTCCAGAGTGAAGAAGTGAGTTTGTACATCAAACAAAACCTTTTGGATTTCGCGGTTGAAATCGTAGTTTGCCGCAATCAGGGCATATTTCATCTGGTCGTCTGCTGCCTCGCGACGACCAAAATCTAAGACAGTCCAGGTTGCAGTCACGCCTGGGCCTGTATCGAGCTGGTCGAGCTGTAAGACATTTTGTTCGCCACCAAGCCCAAGAACCTGACGGCCATAGATTGCCTGAATCCAGGCTGTCATTGTCGGATACCACGCCGCTCTCGAGATACCGTATTCAGCGGCGGCTGCTCGAGCCGCCGCCCAGGCTTGGCGTGTTTTAGGGCTATTAAGTAAAGCCAAGTCTGCAGCGATTGTCAGATCGATCAGTTCAGGAACATTGTCAAGGGTTGGATTGGATGGTAGGCCATGAGGCGTCATTTCTTGTTGAGGGGATGGCTGTAAGTTTTTGGGGCGTTGTTGTTGGGGCCACCACTCCGGTGACCATGAAGCCACAGGTGTCGGTGGAGAGAAAGCATATGGATCCCATTCAGCCATTGGCCCTGGGCCACAACCATTAATAACTAAGAGTCCAGCCGTGAAGATACCAATCAGTGTTTTTTCAGTTTTATGCATTGTTGGATGATATCGGGCATTTATCGGCAACAGGCTCAAAACTGTTAGACTGCTTTTATGATGAGTCGGAGATCGTGGTTACTGGTGCTTCTGTGCATGTTTATGGTGGGCTGCGACCCGCTGGTGGACTTCGATGGCGCCTATTTACCGGCTTGGCTGATTGCGGGTGGAGTTGGCTTGGTGTGCTCGTTTTTATTCAGTTTCATATTGTCCCGTCTGGGTATTGCAAACTATTTGTGGCCGCGAACGTTGGTTCACATCTCGATGTTTGTCATGTTCACAATGATCTGTTGGATTATTTTGTACGTTGACTGATACAAACAACAAGACCGAGCTCACGGCGAAGCAGCGCACCCAGAAGCTATTAGGCAGAGTGCTCTCAATTGTCATTATGGCACTAGCAGTCATTTCAGTGGCGTTTGTCTGGTGGGATCTTGACGCTTACCCAAGAACAGCTGATGCCTTCGTGAGAGCAAATATTGTTGGGATTGCACCACACGTGGAAGGTCGTGTTGAACAGCTCAATGTTGTTGACAATCAGTGGGTCAATAAGGGTGATTTATTATTTGTGGTTGACCCTCGCCCTTATGCATTAGCAGTGGAAGAGGCGCGTGCCACATTAGCGTTAACCAATCTTGAAATTGAGGCACTCAATCGACAAGTCGAATCGGCAAATGCATATCTTGTAGAGCAAAGAGCGAAAGCAACTTATGCAATTGATCACTTTGAGCGGCTTGCGCCTCTACTTGAACAGCGATTTGTAACGCCGGATGAGGTGCAGAAATCTCAGACGCAAGCAGAGGCCGCTCAAGCAGCGGTGGTTGCGGCCGCCGCCGAAGTCGATCGTGCCCAACGTCTCGTGGGAAATCAGGGGCAAGCTAATGTGCGCCGTCAGGCAGCTCAGGCTGCACTCGGGACAGCTGAGTTATTCCTTGAATATTGCTATGTGACCTGTCCTTTTGATGGGTATGTCACGAATCTCAATATTGCACGTGGCGAATACGCAAATATTGGGCAGCAACTTTTTTCTATTATTGATGACTCTGTTTGGTATGTGCTGGCAAACTTCCGAGAAACTTTATTGCATGATATTCGGCCTGGCATGAGAGCAGAAGTGTTTATTCTCTCTTGTCCAGGACAACGTTATGAGGGTGTGGTGCAGGGCGTAGGTCGAGCCATCTATAACCCAGAGCAGGGTTCTATGGAGGATCTTGCCAATGTGCCTCCAACGCTTGACTGGGTTCGACTCGCTCAGCGATTTCCGGTCAGGATCATTATCACAGATGGTGCTGCTCGTAAAGATTGCCGGTTTTATAGTGGAGCCACAGCAGTTGCCATTATTCGAGGTGGGGATGTCGAGCCCGATGACGAACGTTATGTGATTCCCGAGAGAGAAAGAGCAAATCTTCCATGATCAAACTAGAGCAATCACTAGCGATCATTTTTTTGCTGTGCACGACAGTGTGTGGGCAGCCGGATGTTGGAGATCACTCAGAGTTGTGCCCGGGAGCAAGGGGGCATCTCACGATCGTGTTACCAGAACAACGCGAGTCAAGTATGCAACGCTCTACTGCAAGATTGGCGCTTGTCCAAACAACTGAGCCGAGCCCTGTAAAAGTCTTCATTTTGGCGGGTCAATCCAATATGCAAGGCAAGGGCGCTGCAAAAACATTGCCATGGCTTGGTGAAGATAAAGCGTATGGACACTTACTCAAGACGATTCAAAATGAAGATGGCACGTGGCGAAAGCGTGATGATGTTTGGATTGACTATCTTGGTCGCCGTGGGCCACTTGATGTTGGTTTTGGGTCTGAAGGAAGTGAGCATGGTCCACTGATCGGTCCCGAATACGGTTTTGGTATGGTTGCTGGTGATCACTTTGATGAGCCAGTGCTTCTGATCAAAGCCGCTTGGGGTGGAAAAGATGTGGCCGAGGACTTTAAGGCACCAGGCTCAGGTGGGCCTGGTCCGTTCTATGTCAAAACCGTCGAGCATGTGAAAGATGTTCTCAAGAACATGGGCACCTATTTTCCTGACCTCGACGGTCGATCTTATGAGATTGCCGGAATTGTTTGGTTCCAAGGCTGGAACGATATGGTCGACGAAGAAAAACGTCAGGCCTACACAGCGAACTTAGCTCAAATGCTTCGTGATTTGCGTCGCGATCTAAACGCCCCCAATGCACCGGTTGTCATTGGCGAGCTTGGTGTCGATGGGGATAAGGCAAAGGGTAACATTGCAGAATTCCGGAACGCTCAGGCGGCAGTCGCTGAAGTACCAGATTTGAAAGGCAATGTGATACTGACGCGAACGGCACCGTATTATGATCAACATGCCCATCAGCTATTTGAAGATAATGTATGGCAGGGCCCGGAAAAGCAGAAGTACTATGAGATCGCATCTGATCGTCCATACCACTATCTGGGTAGCGGCAAGATTTACTTTCTCATGGGCCACGCCTTTGGGAAAGATATGTTGCAGCTACAAACCAAGGGCAATGATATCGCTCAGTAAATGCTCAGTGGTGCTCGTCTTAATGGTCTAAAAAGTTAAGCACTGCTTCATTGAAACGATCTGGATTAGCTAGAAACATAAAATGGCAGCCACCGTCATCGGGCTCAAAGATATTGAGTTGTGATCCAGCTATTTTTTTTTGTGTCCACTCTTGACTCTGCCATGGCACCAAGCTGCCGCGGCCACTAAAAATAAGTGTCGGAAGATCGATCGTTCGAATAACTGGGCGCCAATCGCCGGGCGCACAATTCCAGAGATATTCCGAGGCAAGATGGCGAGGTAACTTTAGATTCTCGTCTACGATCCAATTGAATTCATCATTTGAAATGTTGCTGTCGATCATATTTGTGAGCATTGCTCGCGTCACTTCTTTGGCTTGATCGGACTTCAGATTTTGGCAAGTCTCTTTAAGCTCTTCATTCGTAAACAGTGCACCAGCGTTTAATATCTCCTCTTTAGACCATGATGGTGAATAGATCAGGCTCGCGGGTTGTTCTGCAATCACACATCCGCGGAGTCGATCTGCGCCATACCTACGCCAGTAATTCCACAGAATTTGGTTTCCCATTGAATGCCCTAAGAGCGTGAGGTCGTGAAGGTCAAATGACTCAATAATTTCTCGTGTATCAAGTGTCAGCCGATCAATGGAATAACCCGTTTCAATATTTGAAGAGTCACCATGTCCGCGCAGATCCATCGCAAAAACGCGATATCTAGTAGACAGGCCTTCAATTTGATGTTTGAACATCGCAGCTGTTTGTGACCAGCCGGGAATCAATAGTATTGGGGGGCCGTCGCCAGCAATGAGCAAATTGATTTCTGCGCCATCACTGGTCACAAATTGTGATGATGAATATGACATGTCTTAAGAAGATATCTTAAAAACAGACAACCTAAAGGCATCAGTATTTTAGAGGGGTTCTGTTGCTTTCGTGGAAGACTCTGGTGCATCTTGCTGTAAGACGCCAAGCACGCCTGTGATAATCATTTGTGCTGCAATGCATACGAGCAAGAAGCCCATTATTTTTGTTACAGCGTTCATTCCAACCTCACCAAAGATTTTGAGCATATGTCCGGCATAGTGAAGCGGAATCCAGGTAATAAGAATGGAAGCAAATGTCGCGAGGGTTGCCGCGGTCCACACGGCCCAACCATGATTTCTAGCGTGCTCGCCAGCAGTAATAACAACAGCGATCGCACCTGGCCCGGCAATGAGTGGAATCGCCAATGGGCAAAATGAGATGTCTTGGCTCTCACGACTCTCTTCTTCTTCTCGAACCGATGCTTTTCGATGCTGTTTGGCTTGCAATAATCCCCAGCCAATAGAGCCAACAATAAGGCCGCCACCGAGGTTGAGGGCATTGAGTGTGATGCCAAAGAAGCTCAGAATCCACGGTCCGGCCCAAAGGAAGATAAGCAAAAGAACGCACGCATATAGGTTCCCCTTGAGGGCCTGCTCTCGGCGTACTTTTTTCGAAGTCCCCTCGGTGATTGAGAGGAACACACCGACATTTCCTAATGGGTCAGTGATGACCAGGAGCGCTACAAGAAGAGCAATGAATTCATCGGTAAACACTTCAAGTCCATCGGCAGTTTTGGTCTTTGCCCCGCAGCAATTATGAATAGCGGTGGTGTGGGCTTCGTAGACTATGTCACTGGTAGGCCTCTGGTCCGTCTTCTAATGGCCCTCACCAAAACAATCAGGGCAATAAAAGAGGCAATGACCGCAGCTATGAAATAACCCGAAAGTGCAGTCTGAAGTGCATTGAGTTCGTGAGAATCAGTCAATGCAATGATTGATCCAGGTAAATACAAGAAGATCGCGGCCCCAAGGAGACCAAGGCAGTTTACTACTGCAACTGTTGTGCCCGCTAGATGAGGACTCACACCTGTGCAAGCCAATGGAAAAGTGAGTCCACTTGCTGAAACCGATAAGCCCAAACAAAAAAAGCAACCAACAACAAGAAGCCAAGGCCATGGTGTTGATACAAATATGATTGGCCACAGAATGGCGCTCGTACTGAGGCAACCGATGAGAAGTAAGGATCTTCCCCAGCCAGTGCGATCTGCAAGTAGGCCGAAGAGTGGGCAGCCAATAGCAAGGCCTAGAAACATCCATGAGGTTAACTCAGCAGCCTCTGTTTGGTTTCTTCCAAAGGCTTCTTGAAGCGGTAGATTCCAGAGTCCTCCCAAGCCGAAGACCACGCCGGCCAGTAAAGCGTAAATTAAGCCCATGCGCCAAACATGCCCTCGTCTCAGTACTTGTTTCAACGCGGTTGAGAAAGGAACGGCCTTCTGAGCCTCCTGTTGGCAAATAGGCGTTGGAGCGCATTTTTGACGGACAGTAAGCCAAACAAATGCCGCCAGCGGAAATGACATGAGCGCTGCAAGAGCGATCACCCATCGCCAAGAGATAAAAGATAAGACTGATGTGACACCAGTCTGGCCAATAATCGCGCCAGTTCCAATAGAGCCTTCGGTCAAGCCAAGCGCAAGTGCGAGATAGGCAGGTGCAATTCGAGCTCTCGCTACAATTGCAGCGCCTGGGAAAGCGAAAGCGGCAGCAGCGCCCATCAGAAGACGAGAAACAAGCGCAAGCGTAGGTCCCTCGGCAAACGCCAAGAGCAATCCACAAAGGCCAGTGGCAATAACAGCCGCTGGTAGTAGGCATGCGGGCCTGAAGCGATCGAGTATGAGTCCTGCTGGGATCTGCATGGCAGCATATGAGAGAAAAAAAGCTGCCGAAATGAGTCCCAGGTCATTTGTGTCCAGGTTGAGGTCTGCCTTGAGATCAACCTGCATAGCCGCTAAAGACGACTGAAATGCCATCTGATAGGTCACGAAGAAGGCTGCCGCTATCCACGCGATCCAGCCCATCTTGGCGGTGCGTCGACTGCAGTGCTCAGTCGTAATCAGTGAGGGCGGCATTTGTTGCTTCAGATCATTCAAGGATCTGTTTCACCATCAACTGAGGTAGTGTCCTTGGCCGAATCAGACAGATGCGAAGGAAAAATCGGCTGAGGCCAGATGTGATTGTTTCTTTGAAAATGATAATGATTGCCGTCTCAACTTATGCCAATATCATAAATGAAGTTGATTAATTGCGGTTCAATGGCCCTGGCGTATCATATCCAAACTCGATACCAGTCCGTATTATTTACTGATTGATGAGTTTGAGGCGGGGATTTTTGTTTCCACATGGCACAGTAGATTGCCGTGAGGGTGATAAAAATCATGTTCGTAAAAAAGAACATCAAAAATCCACAGTCAGACACTATTACTTTGATGTGCATCACTGTTATCCTATGACACAGTGAAGAAAGATCTGAAGGGGCGGAGGCTCCAGTCCCGAGAGAGGAAGAGTGCAGCCGCCGGCTAAAAAGCCGGCGGCTGTGTTTTTGTCAGGTATCTGATTCGAATCAGAGCATTCATTTCATACGCCTGTAGAAATAAGTAAACGTTTGTGTACTTTTTCTTCCTAATAAAAATTGTAAACAGAATCTCAATGGAACCAGCCACGCGAGGTGGGCGTAGGGGCCTGTATAGAATGTGCGGCTACTTGGTTAGGTTGAGCACAAAAGAGTTTGGGGGCTAACTCGGAGATATCACCATATGCAATGGTCTTATTCAGTGTCCATGCGTTGTTCGGCAATGATGGCATCAGCAGCATTACTTTGCTTTACATATAGCGGGCTCACTCAAGAAGTGGTGGAAGTGGGTAAGGGCTCTTACTACGCAACCATTCCTGATGGATATGAGCGGCCAAGCAATAACAACGGGCAGGTTGTTACGCCACGCGTCAGCGATACATTCCAGGGTGCAATTCCTACGAATGAGTGGTGGAGTTCACTGATCTGGGAAAGGTATGCGGGAAATTCGACCGGGCAAAACATGTATCCACTGCCTTTGGCACTGAAAGCTCAGCAAGGAGGGCTTAGCCTAGCGCATTTAAAGGGTTTTAGTATTAGTGACGTGGCCTATTTTCAGCCTTTCAATGCGGCAGTCACTGTTGGTGTAGAAGGCCTGCTGGCATCAGAAGTAGAAGTCGCCCATGCAGGGGATTGGTCAGTCACGGCGTCGTGGTCTGATGATGAACATTCAATGCAGGCGACTTTTGGGCATGGTCTCCCATACGTTTACTTTGATATTGCCGGTGGTGACATCATTGTTGAGATCGATGAGGTGCAGGGAACCCTAATAATTGATCAGAGTACGGTGGTGTTCGATGTGGCTGGTGCTCGTTATGCATTATTTGCTCCAACGGGATCCCAGTGGACACAAGATGGGCCATCAGTTCTGCGTTCAGCACTCGATGGTCGAGGTTATCTCAGTATTGCAGCACTTCCTGATGCTTCAAGTAAGACACTCTCACTCTTTAAGGAGCATGCTCATGTCGTGGTCCAAGACACACAAGCATCTTGGACTTATGACGAACAGGCAGGCGTAGTCAATGCGCACTTTGAATTGGAAGTGAATGTCAAAGAAGGAAAGCAAACGGAACCTTTGGCAGCACTATTCCGACATCAATGGTTGCATACCGCGCATCCCATGCTCGGTATAAGCTATGCCTCACCTCGCGGCCTTATGAAGTTAGTTAAAGCAAAAACGTTTGATGTCGCTTTGCCATATGCAGGACTGATGCCTTGGATTCCTGAAACAGGAGCAGTCGATGATTCGCGCCTCACTCAATTCTTGCAAGAGGCATTTGCTGAGCCAGAGTTATTTTCAGCGCCCGATACATACTGGTTAGGCAAGGCACTGGGGCGAGCGGCCCAGCTTCTGCCTTTGGCCGAGCAGGTGGGGATGAACGTTGAAAAAGAGCAGCTTATAGAACAGATGAAGACAGAGTTAGAAGATTGGCTCACTGCTGGCTCCGCATCAGGTGATGTAGAGAACGGCGAGCTTTCTGCGTACAGCAAAATCGAAGCTGAAAATTATGATCAAGCAAATGGTGTCGCAGTCTGTACTGATCAAAACGAAATACAAGCGGTATGCAGTTTTGGCGATGGTGACTGGATTCAAATAAGTGACGTTGATTTCGGTGTCACTGATCCTCCTGGAGCAGTACTGCGGGTTGCTTCTGGTGTTGGTGTCGGTGGCAGTGCATTGGTGGAGTTACGGCTGGATTCATTTGACGGACCACTTGTTGGAAATGGAGCAATTGCCAATACAGGTGGTTGGGATGTATGGACTGACTTTAGTATTGCTGTGAGAAGTGAGGTGCTAGAGCAGTTAGACGGTATTCATGATCTATACGTTGTTTGTGATACAGGGTATCCAGGTGATGTATGGAATCTTGATTGGCTTCAGTTTGATGGGGGCAATGGTGGATCATCAGGTGGGACAGATGAAACATTCTTCGCTCGTGACGATACATGGAGCACATTGATCGGCTATCCATCTTCATATGGCTCCGCGGGTGAGCTTAATGATCATCATTTTCACTACGGCTACTTTATTACTGCAGCTGCTTTCGTTGCAATTCATGATCCGGAGTGGGCCGCATCAAATCAGTGGGGAGGCATGATTGATTTACTTATCAAAGATGCAGCCAACTGGGAGCGAGACGATGATCGCTACCCATACCTTCGTAACTTTGATCCATACGCTGGCTACTCATTAGCATCTGGGCACCAAGGTTTTGCATCAGGAAACAATCAAGAGTCATCTTCAGAGGCGATCAATTTTGCATATGGCGTGATGCTTTGGGGGCAGGCGACGGGACGGGCTGAGATTCGAGATCTTGGTATTTATCTCTATGCAAGTGAAGCCGCTGCAATTGCTCAATACTGGTTTGATGTAGATAACGTGGTATTTCCTACTGCATTCCCTCATCCCATGATCTCGATTGTTTGGAATAACGGCGGCGACTATGCCACCTGGTGGACAGGTAATGTTGAGGAAATACATGGCATCAACATCTTGCCAGTAACAACCGCAACGCTACATTTGGGGCATTGGCCGCAGATGATTCAAGACAACTGGAACTACTTGCTGAGTCGAAATCCAGGCCAGCCAACTGTGTGGCAAGACATCTTGTGGAGTTTTCTGGCCATGAGCAGTGGTCAGGAAGCACTTGAGGCCTTTGATTTGAATCAAAGCTATGCGCCAGAGCCTGGTGATTCTCGAGCACACACCTATCAGTGGTTGGCAAGCATGAACCACCTCGGGCAGGTTGTTTCTGACGTCACTGCTGACATTGCTAGCTATGCCGTGTTTGAGAATGGTGGACAGCGAACATACATGGCATGGAATCCAACAAGTGAGGAAAGGCAGGTTGTGTTCTCGGATGGATTTACGGCTTGTATTGCTGCGCAGACTATTCAAACATTGAATGATCAAGAAGTGGTTTGTCAGTGTCAGGGTGATCTTAATGGCGACAGTCAGGTCAACATCAGTGATTTTACAATATTCCTTATTGCGTTCGGGCAAACAGGGGAGAACCAAGCGGACTTCAATGGCGATCTCATTGTCGATATCAACGACTTTTCCATATTTCTCATTGGCTTCGGGTCAGTCTGCCAGTGATTGGTTATTGGTACTTGAGTGGGCAACTAAATAGGAAACGCTATTCATATTTGAAAGTGGATTTGTGAGGATGACATCGTGAAGAAAGACACAAGGAAGTGCGGTCGAAAGAGCCAATAACGTAGGCGCGCCTAAATAAGTCGATTTTTTTGAGCGCGCTGAATTGTGAGACACAGCTGAATGAAATCTTTTTGTATTTTGAGGGTTGACTGTTGTCTACAAATCGTAAAATTTGTTGTGAAAGAGGCGTTGCCTTTTTTTTAAAATCGTGCGAGGAGAACGCACATATGTTCCGAATGAGTTCAAGAAGAAGGACTGATCGAGTATGTATGGAATTCGCGTTTTCTCATCACTGTATTGCTGCGCAGCGATTGCTGTCGCGGCAAGTCTGACGCAATCAACAGAAGCTGCTACGCCTGCCTACTATGGGACAGCCTGCCCCAATGGCAATGGCCTTCGCTATGAGGTGCATACTGATCCAGATGTGATCCTATGTCTCATTTTCTTGGGTGCCCCTGGAGCCGGCGGCTATGCCATGACTCAAAATGAGCCGGGTTTGTGGTCAATAGATGTGCCGCAAGCAAATCCAGGTGATCAAATCGCTTTTTCTCTTTTACTTCAGAATCCTCTGCAGTACGTTTATCCTGACCATCAATTTGTGTTAACAGACGAGTGCTATAGCTTTGATTGGACCGACGTGACGCCTCCACCGGCACGAGGGTTCCGTCAATCAATAAAAGAGCTCAATGGAACTTATCTGTGGGCGTTTGAGGCAGGTGGTGAGTCTGGCAATATTCCTGCAACAAATCACGTTGAAGTTGGTTACAGACTTAATAACGGCCCGTTGTTAACAGCCATACTTGGTGAAGATGAGCCTGGCCGATGGACAGGAATTGTTCCTGGTGCTTCAGCAGGCGATCAAATTGAGTATTACTACAAACAGATGATCGGTGTGCAGCCAATGGATACGACACGTTTCACTCGAACACTCGGTGAAGCAGAGGAAGCTATTCCAGACTATCCCATCACAACTGTTACAACAGGTCGTTTTCGTGATCGCCATCCCAATGAATGGCGTTTTGATAATTACGTTGACCTTTATAGTGTTGCTCGCACTTATGAAGTAAAGGTCATTGACTATGGCAACAAAATAGATGTCATCACAACAGTTGATGCAGAGGTAGGCGTGGGAGGTGTAGACTTCAAATACTTCGTTCAAAGTGGTCCATATGATGAAATGTGTGATAGGCCGCTTACGAACATCAACCTCAACATGGATCGCAATGGTCACATTTTTACGAAGACAGTTGAGGATCTCACGCCAGGTGCGATTATCGAATGGGACTACACATTTCTGGGTCTGCCGGCTGAAAGTCCTGTTGGTCAGTATTACAGCGAGTTCTTTTACTATCACGTCGGGCAAGGACGGTTTGGGAAATACAGTAATCCACGAGCCTATGCGGCGGGCGACGCATCAATTCCAGAGGTTGTCACGCCTCGATTTGGTTTTGCCCAACATGCCCAACGCCTAAAAATCGAGGAATTGAATGCGTTTATGGCAGGTAAGGTTCGTTTTGAAACGGATCATATGAATGGCGACTTAATTAATCTGCCTACGTACTTTGATTGTTGTTCAGGCCCGATTGGTTTTGTGATGAATCAAAGTCCTGTATTTCAAACTGGTCAAATTGGTCCTAAATTTAATAGTGCTTCTTGTATCTCATGTCACATGCTTGATGGCAAAGGGGCAACACCGAATCAAGGTATGGATTTGCAAGCGCTTGTGATGCAGCTCTCTATACCTGGCGCCGATGAAAATGGTGGGCCAGTTGCTCATCCATATTATGGCCATCAATTCAACACACAGTCTGTAGAAGGTTCTCAAGCAGAAGGAAATCTAAGGGTTGACTACACCGAACAGTCAGGGGCATTTGCCGATGGTGAAGCGTATTCATTGCGAGTACCAAGCTATCGATTCAGTGAAATGGCTTTTGGTGCTCTTGGTAAGAATGTGCCCGATGTTGATGGGACACCTGGATACCGCGGTATGGCAGAGGCCTCACCACGGATGCCGCCCATGCTTGCTGGTCTCGGCTTGTTGGAATCTGTAAGTGAGGAAGACATTCTTAGTCGTGTTGACGAAACTGATCACGATGGCGATGGAATTTCAGGCCGACCGAATTGGGTCTACGATCATATGAGTGATTCAATGAAACTCGGTCGTTTTGGCTGGAAAGCCAGTCAACCAAATCTTCTCCAGCAAACCGCTGCAGCTTTTCATCATGATATTGGCCTGACTTCACCTATTTTTCCAACAGCAGATTGCGGTGATGATGATGAGCAGTGCAATGATATCGAAGGCAGTGGTGTGGAAATTAGTCAAAGTGACCTCAGTCTTGTCGAAGCGTATATTCGCGGTCTGACACTTCCACCGCGGCGGAACTTTGAGGATCCAGATGCAATTGCTGGTATGCATTTGTTCAAGCGAGCAAACTGTCACACGTGTCACACACCAAGTCTTCAAACTTCGCAGAACTATCCTATTGTCGGATTCCGTGGCCAGCGAATAGAAGCATTTACGGACATGTTATTGCATGATATGGGACCGGGACTTGCAGATAATCGACCGCACTTTGATGCATCTGGCAGTGAATGGCGTACACCACCCTTATGGGCACTGGGATATGTAAAGCATGTACTGGGTGTACCTGAGACCTGCACAGATCCTTTTTCAGGTGGTGCTCAACCAAATTTCTTGCATGATGGTCGAGCGCGGTCTGTTTCAGAGGCGATTCTTTGGCACGGTGGCGAAGGTCAGAGTTCCAGAGATTCTTTCATCGCAATGACAAGCACAGAACGTTCTCAGTTACTGGCCTATCTTGAATATCCCTTTGCTGATCCAATCTTTGATAATAAAGAGACCCTTTGCCCATCAGACTTCGATGGCAGCGGCGTGGTTGATATTGGCGATTTTTCAATTCTGTTGCTGGAGTTTGGGACGGTTGGTTCATCACCAGCCGATCTTAATGGTGACAGTATTGTTGACATTACTGACTTCGGGGCATTTCTTGTGGCTTTTGGCACAACCTGTTCTGAATGAAACGGGCCTCACCAGGTTATGACTCTTGCTCTGTTGTGTTATTGGCCGGCAGCGATTGTATTGGGCTGCAGATCGAGTAGAGGAAGAATGGCGTGGGTTGAGAGATTGATGCTCAGCGGCAGTTGCTGTTGTTTAAAAAGATCAACCTGAGCTTCAAATGCTGCTTTCCTTTGTAAGCCAGATGGAAGTGAAATACATGGCTTGCTGAGCAGTACGATCCGCCGACCGTCTACGATCGAACGCGAGAGCTCTTCACGGAATTCAGCAATCCATGGAATCGCGTTCTGGCCTGATAATTTCCCGCTGTCATCAAGTGGGCCGGTCACCCAGAGCCAGACGGTTGTGGACAAATCTTCGCCTATTGGTATGAGCGATTCGAGAAGATCAATTGCTCGTAAGCGTTCACTGGGTAACGACAAATCGTAACGCTCAATAGCAAGATCACCATCTCTGAGGCGACGTCTGTAGATAATCTGCGTGGCTTTATTCGCAATTTTGGGGTCAATCCATCTGCCGGGTGGCAAGAGGCCCTTGCCCTCAGATTGTTCCTTAAGACTCGGATTCTCCACAAAGATCGGGATGATGTGTTTTCGGCGAACTTCTCGGCCAAAGTACTTGCAGTCTGAGAGACTAATTCTCTCGGCACCGATACGCATGATGACTTCCGGGCCAAGGTGCGAAGCATCGATCAGTGTCTGTGTATCTTTGGCCAACGATCTCAACGCTATTCGAGCATTCGTGATCTGGCGCGCAAGAGCCGGGGTGGCATGACGTAAGGATGAAGTGGCCAGCCCAAAGAGCGTATCACTACGGGGGAAGCTGCCAAAGAGAGCATCAGCTGATGGAAGTTGGGTCCAACCATGGTCATTTTCTATTTCAAAGACGATCATCGGGTGGAGAGAATCGCCCTCCTGAATGATGGTTGCAGCTGCAGTTATCCAACTGGGGGGCAACATCAGGGCGTGGGACTCATGCCGGTAGGGGTGATCTTGCTGTGAGAAGAGAGAGTCTCGAAGGACAAATATGCCTCGACATGAAGCGGCGACATGGCGCCATCGGAGAGATACAGTTTCGCCAGTATCAGAAAAGTCGCCTGACGATGTACGATCACCGCGCATGACAATATTGTTTCCTTCATAGAAGAGATTCTCAAAGAGCTGGTTCACGGGCAGTTGTATACGAGGTACCACGTGGTAGTAGCGAGGTGGGGCCTCAAGTCGGCTATTCACTTCAAAATGAGAGCCAGAGCCAGAACATACGATGGTGATTGTCAGCAGAATCTCATAAGCAATTGTCATGTATGCAGCTCATCGGCCAGATTGACCAGCACGCATCTAAATCAAATCAGATCAAAGAGAACTATATTCAGCGCGTGACTTAGTCATTCTCGATTTTTGAATTGGTTTATCTCCGCTTACTGCCTTGGTTGAGAAGTTGATTGGACTTCATATCTATCGGTGAGCTCTCGTCTTCATTTCTGGTAGATACCCACTGGAGAGCAGGCAGGGGCTGTCTGAGTATCAAAGAACCATAAAATGTACTGATCAGCTTGGTATGGTTCCCACCAGTGAGCTATATTGCAGGAGATGGCTGTAGTTTCGTTTGTTCCTTTGTGGTTGCCTTATAAGAGATAATCAGATGTACGGTCTTATTAATAAAGCAGTACGAGGTTTGGTGCTCGATCAGTTTGGAGCGGATGCTTGGCAGCGGATTCGCCAGGCCGCTGGCGTTGATGATGAAGACTTCATTGCAATGGATAATTATGGCGACGAGGTGACATATAAGCTTGTTGAGGCGGCTGCAGTCGAGCTAGAGCTGGAGCCGGAGCAGGTTCTGCAGGCCTTCGGGGAGTATTGGGTCGACTATGTCGCAGATGAAAATTATGGCCACTTAATGCAAACGGCCGGCCAGTCTTTTCCAGAGTTCCTGGCCAATCTCGATCAGATGCATGCTCGCGTCAAGCTGACTTTCCCAAATCTAGAGCCTCCATCTTTCTCAGTTACTGATCAGACAGAGAACTCCTTGCGACTGCACTACTATTCAAGTCGCCAAGGATTAGGCCCATTGGTAGTTGGATTGCTCCATGGATTGGGACGGCGATTTGATACCAGTGTCAAGGTGGAATCAGGTCGAGATGGTGAGGGCTCAGAGGCCCATGACGTTTTTGATGTGGAATTTCACGCTGCCGTAGTAGATCAATCCTGAGATGCCCAGTCAAGAATCGGATCAACTCAATGTATTACGGCGAGCTTTTCCGTTTTTCTTTGCATGTGATGAGAAACTGTGCCTGGTTCACATAGGCGAGCGTTTACATTCCCTTTGTCCTGAAATGAAAATCGGCTCTTTGCTGACGGATTCAATGACTGTCGAGCGACCAGAGGGACTCAGCAACTTTGAGCAGATTGTTTCTCGAAGTGGTGATGTCTTTCTCTTGAGCCTCTTATCTGGGCTTGGTTTGCGTCTACGTGGACAGTTCTTTACCAGCAAAGATAGTGGGGAAGCGACGATCTACTTCTTAGGTCATCCTTGGATTACAGATATAGAGGAACTCCAACATCACAGTTTGGATTTAAGCGACTTCCCTCCGCACGCAGGCATTGCCGATATGTTGATTCTGCTTCAAGCTCGAAATAATGGGCTAGTTGAATCTCGCCGCCTTACACAGCAGCTCCGCGATCTTACGGGGAAACTGGAAGCTCAAAATAAACAGCTTCAGCGTGAGCTAGAGGAGCGAGAAAAATTAGAGCAAACAATTGTCCAGGCACAGAAAATGGAAGCGATTGGTCAATTGGCAGGCGGTATCGCACATGACTTTAATAATATCTTGACAGCGGTACGTGGTTTTGGTTCGTTAGCTTTAGAAGGGCTCAAAAGTGACGATCCAAGAGCAATGCATATTAGACATATACTTGATGCTGGTGAGAGAGCAACTGAGCTCACCTCGCGGCTCTTGACGTTTGGACGTGGTCAGCCGTTGCAATTTTGCTGTGTCAATCTTATCGAAGCAATCGAAGAACTGGACCAGATTCTTCAGCCACTACTCGGTGAGCAGATAGATTTACAGATTGAACGTCGGCCAGGTGCAGGTAGTACCTGGGCTGATGATGCATCGTTGCAGCAGGTTCTCCTTAACTTATGCCTCAATGCTCGAGATGCCATGAGCGATAAAGGCGTTATATCGGTTCGCTATTATGGGCATGAGATCAAAGAGGTCGCTACAGCTACAACAGGCTTGATTCCACCCGGTCACTGGCAGGTCATCGAGGTAGAGGACTATGGCTGTGGAATGGATGAAGAAACATTAGATCAGATCTTCGAGCCTTTCTTTACATCCAAAGAACCTGGTAAGGGCACTGGGCTTGGTTTATCAACAGTGTGGTGGATACTTCAGCGCACGAAGGGCGCTTTGGATGTGCAAAGCAAAATTGGAGAGGGCACAAAGTTCACTATTTATCTTCCTCAAATGGCTACAGTTCAGAATGATCCAAAGTTAACGGTGCAAAAATCGAAAGCCATTGAAATGGGGCATGTCTTATTGGTTGAAGACGAGGCGCTGGTTCGCCAATCCGTCCAGGCTATGTTGGAGACTGTGGGGTGGTGTGTTACTCCGGCAAGTAATGCCGAAGAGGCATTAGAGATATTCGATCAAAATGCATCAGAGTTCGACATTGTCCTAACTGACCTCGTGATGCCCAACCTTGGAGGGCGTGATCTTGCTCATTTGCTTTGGCAGCGGAGCCCTCAATTTCCAGTTCTCTATATGACTGGTTATGACCCCGAGTCAGAAGGTGGTAAGGCCGATGCAGCTGAACACATCATTCTGAAGCCTTTTGGTCCTTCAGAACTCAGTGATGCGCTGAAAGAAACGCTCGCTTAGCGAATAATTTGTTCAGCTAGCATGAAAAGTCGTTTTAGCTGGTTGGCTCCGCCTCAATTGAAATCGGCTTCCAAGTATAAAGAGCACCTGGCGGCTACACTGGCAGGCATGAGTACATTTCTTCTTATCCTGATTATTGCTTATGCAGCCCTTCTTCTTTCGGCAGGGCTTCTTCACCTGATTGCCCGTCTTAAGCCTCTTGAAGCATTCGCGACAGCGCTGTGTTGTGCTCCCGGCTTAGATCTTGCAATTACGTGGTTTACAGTTTCGCCAATTATTGTTGGTGGAATTCTTGATGGCTGGAGAGGCATTGCTGCCGGCATCATTGCGCAGTTCTGTGCCTTAGTGAGTTGGACTATTCTTCATGAGATGGCCCATCCTGAAGCTCGGCGAGGTCCTCGAATCTACAAGTATATAAATAAGCAAGTCGGTTGGTTCCGTAACTACACCGCTCTCATAGTGACCACTTTAGTCGTGCCAATTTTTTGGCTCGCGCGAGTCGCAGAACTGACTCTCTACCCGCTTTTAGTTGTCCTTGTGCGTTTTCCAAAGTACAAGCAAAGAGAATGGGTTAATGTGTCCCGACAGAAGTTTCGTGGTCTTGTTGGGCATGATCTCATCTGGTGCCTTTATTGTGATTGGATGACAGGCGTATGGTCATTTGCGACTGAAATACTCCGCAATGTTGAATCATTTTGGTGTCCGATACGTTTTTCTTCAGAGGCCAAATGCGACAACTGTCGGCATGACTTTCCTGATATTGATGGTGGATGGGTAGCTGCTGATCAGACCATGAGTGAAGTTGTTCATGTTTTAGAAGAGAAGTATCGAGGCCAGGGATCAAATTCCTGGTTTGGGCATCCAGCTCGTCTCACTGTTGAAGGTGAGCGAATTGAGACTGATTCTGAAGCAGGTAAGACGGCTGGATAGCTCCTGCTCGGTTATAGCGAAATCTGGCGCGTAAATATTGAAGATGAAATGCTTCAGTTCGGTATTCTGTATGCTGGGAATCATTCAGGAGCGAGCATTACATGATGTCAATTAAAGTAAGCTATGTATTCGCGAGTTTGATGATTGGTCTCGTGTTTAGCGCGGTCATGGCACAATCTGTGTCACCAACCTGGGTTCAGCAACGAACCAAGCGAACACCTTGGATAGATGTAAGTCACCAGGCGCAGATTCAAGACAGAGAAAGTGGCAAAGCTCCTGAAGTCTCCAATGGTCGAGTCTCGGTGCTCCTAAGTGATGGAGCAGAAATCGAGTTCATTTCCGGTTCATCAAATCGTTCAACAATGGCGCGTTGGCGATCGGGTGAAGAAGCAGATTGGACGCAGCTTGTTCCACAAGCAGCTGCGATGCAGGGCAAAATACTTGATGGCCAGCAGGGGGAAGATGGTCGAATCTTCTTGCTACTTCATGATCAATTCAAAGGTAGTCCAACAGAAGGCGATCTTGTTCTTTGGGTCGGACAATCGCACCAGATTCAACAATTTGGTGAGGGGCTCTTTACGGTTCGCCTTGCGGCTTTGCAAGGTGAGGAGCCAATATGGGGGCGTTTAGAACTAAGTGATGATGGGAAGATGCATATTGAGACAATCATGCTTTCCCAACGCGCTCAAGTGAAAGAAGTTCTGACTCAAATCTCGCTCGATCAGATTGACCAGTTGGTTCCAAGCCGTGGATATCGTTTGCCATTGGTTGATCTTGACGACCAAAGCCATCGCCACGTTGTTGTAGATCGTGAGAAAGATCAGTATCTAGGTCATCCGACAACCGTTCTATTAGAAGATGGGCAGACACTACTCTGTGTATACCCAAAGGGGCATGGAAGTGGAGCAATCATCTACAAACGATCAACTGATGGGGGGCGAAGCTGGTCTGATCGCCTGCCGGTACCAGAGAATTGGTCGAGCAGTAAAGAAGTGCCAACACTCTACCGAGTCGTCGATCCACGCACAGGTAAGAAACGACTGATCATGTGGTCGGGTTTGTACCCTGCTCGGTTGGCAGTTAGTGAAGATGATGGACATTCGTGGAGTCCGCTTGAGCCAATTTCATCAGTGAAAGATGAAACGCCGTCTCCATGGGGCGGTATTGTGGTGATGGCATGTGTTGAGCAGCTTAATGACGGCCGCTATATGGCGATGTTCCATGATGATGGCCGTTATATCAAAGAAGATGGCGTCCTTGAGAGCCCTGTCAAATTCTCGCTGTATAAGACACTGAGTAGTGATGGTGGTTTGACCTGGAGCTATCCGGAAGCAATTTTGGAAGCAAGTGATGTTCATTTATGTGAACCAGGTCTGATTCGCTCTCCAGATGGAAAGACGATCGCAATACTCTTGCGAGAAAACAGTCGCGTCAGAAATTCTTATGTCATGTTTAGTGAAGATGAAGGTTTGACATGGTCACCGCCGCGAGAACTACCAGCAGCCTTGACAGGAGATCGTCATCAGGGTGTTTATGTTCCAGATGGTCGTCTCTTCATATCCTTTAGAGACACAACATTGGATAGTCCCACCAAAGGAGATTGGGTGGCTTGGGTTGGTACTTGGGAAGACATTTTATATGGGACACCCGGGCAGTATCGAGTGCGGATTAAAGATAATAAGAACCGCTGGGACGCGGCTTATCCAGGAGTTGTGGTGCAGCCCGATGGAACGATCGTCACGACAACCTATGGTCATTGGGACACGGGAGAAAAACCATATATTTTATCTTCTCGCATGAACATGAAAGAGTTAGACAAGCTGGCTCAAGAAGTAGATTCTAATCGCGGCCTGAATAGTCACACTCAGTAACCGATTTTAGGGACTGGAAGATCGAAACATCTAATGGAAAGATCACAATCGAAATTGCTCAATAGCAGAACTCGAGGTATTTGATGCGTTGGTGTTTTGGGATCATTCTCATTCTAATAATGCTGTTTTGTATCTATGGCGTTCTTGCCACCTTTGAGCCACACCCTACGTCGCTGGCCTTCCGATACGGATATATCATCATTGGTAGTCTTTGTTTCTTAGGTACGTTGGCGCTGGGATGGCCATCAAAAAAACACAAAACTCGGCACTGAGCTTGATTCTCGTGGTGAGCAATACATGACGCCTTCTGGATCAAAGTATGATGTCTCAGGTGATTCATATTCAATAGTCATTTAGTAGGTGAGGAGTGATGAGATGCGCCGTGAAAGCTGGAAATGTGTTTTAGAGACATTGAGTTGCAGCTTAGTAGTCTTGATTATGGCCTCTCAGTACAGTGCCGCTGATGTCGATCCAGAGGTGCCGATACGTTCTTTGAGTCATATCGTGGAACACGATAGTGACTTCGCCACATCGTCAGAGTTGATGTCTGCAGTTCAGCGAAGTGGTGATAATGGTCCACAGATTCAAAAGGCACTGATCGAAGTTCCAGATGATCAGCGGCGTGGTATGCAATGGATGATCCTTCACATGCCAGTGGAAGATTTGCGTCATCTCAGTGCAGAATATCTGCTCGAAAACTGTGACTTGGCTTATCAGGCTTGGCGGCAAGCGCCTTGGCGTGATGAAATTTCAGAGGCTATGTTTTTTGACACCATATTGCCTTATGCGGCAATTAATGAGCGACGTGATAACTGGAGGCGTGACTTTAGAGATCGCTTTTCAAAGCTCGTTGAAAATGCTCATTCACCAGCAGAGGCAGCCGCTATTCTCAATAATGCCATGTTCAAAGATGTTGGTGTGAAGTATTCGACCAAACGTAGTAAGCCCGATCAAAGCCCCTATGAGAGCATGGATATTGGCATGGCCTCTTGTACTGGGCTATCAGTCATTCTTATCGACGGTTGTCGAAGTGTTGGGGTACCAGCTCGATTTGTTGGTATCCCACTATGGTCAGATGGCAGTGGCAATCACTCTTGGGTCGAAGTGTGGGACGATGGATGGCATTTTACAGGTGCAGCTGAGCCGACTGGTGACGCGCTTGACCAAGGTTGGTTTTCAGGTCGGGCGGCAGAAGCATCGCGAGAAAATCCACAAAATGCAATATATGCAGTCACTTGGCGGAAGACACCAATTTCATTCCCATTGCCTTGGCTATCTGAGGATCAACGGATCAATGCGGTCGATGTGACGGATCGTTATACGGCGGAATCGCAACCCCTCGCTGAAGGAAAATCGCGTGTTCGTTTTTCTGTGGTTGACCCGAAAACAAAGGAGCGACTTCCAGCGCAGCTCTCAATTTTAGATGAGTCAGGTAAAGAAGTCTTTTCTGGACAATCAAAAGATGAACGGTTTGATGCCAATGACCATATCACTGTTCAGTTACCTGAGGGGCAAACATTTCGGGTTCGTGTATCTCATATGACAGGCAATCCAGTGTCTCATTCTCTGCTTGTTACTCATGATCAGCAGCTTGTCACCATTGAAGTCGATCATCAGCAGTCATCTGACGATGTAGCTGGTAGCTCTGCTGGAGCGGTGGCATCGTTGATTCAGTACCTTAATGCTGGTGGTACAGATCCAGGTCATCAGTCATTTTCTAAAACAGCACTAAACAAAAGCGTGACCTCAACGGCCAAAAGAATGCTCAACAAGAGCCATGCCAAAAAAATACGATCGCAACGGTCAAAAGAAATGGAAGATCGTGTCATTGAGCATGGTCAAATGCGTATGCCATTTTGGTACACCACCTTCGGCGATGCACCAGAAGCGGGGTACAGTCTGTGGATTTCAATGCATGGTGGTGGTGGTGCTCCACCTGAGGTAAATACCGGGCAATGGGAAAACCAGAAAAAGTTATACCAGCTCGAAGAAGGTATCTATGTGGCGCCACGAGCGCCAACCGATACATGGAATCTATGGCACCAAAGTCATATTGATCCAATGTTTGATCGCCTGATTGAAAATATGATTGCCATTGAAGGCGTTGATCCCAATCGCATTTATATCACTGGTTACAGTGCTGGTGGAGACGGCGTTTACCAGCTGGCCCCGCGAATGGCTGACCGTTGGGCTGGTGCTGGCATGATGGCTGGGCATCCAAATGAGACAAAACCAGATGGTCTAAGGAATACAGCATTCACTCTACATATGGGTGCCAAAGATGCTGCGTTTAAACGCAATCAAGTGGCTGGACAATGGAAAGCCCAGTTGGCGAAGCTGAAAAAAGACGACCCGGCCGGTTATGACCATTGGGTGGAAATTCATGACGGCAAAGGGCATTGGATGGATCGGCAAGAAGTTTCAGGACTGCAGTGGATGGCATCAAAGAAACGGAAGCTTCGCCCGAAGAAGATTGTTTGGTTGCAAGATGATGTCGTACATCCACGTTTCTATTGGCTCGCGAACGATGATCCACAACCGAGGCAGCGAATTGTAGCGAAGCTTGATAATCAGACGGTTCATATTCTTGAGACTGGTGGTGCAAAGTCATTGCGTATTCGACTGGATGATGGCATGGTCGATCTAGACCGGAATGTGATCGTACGTGGGCCTGAAAACCAAGTTCTGTTTCAAGGACAAGTGCCACGTACAATTGAAACCATGGCAAAAACACTGGCTGAGCGAGGTGATCCAGCAGGTATATTTACCGGTGAGATTATCGTAGAGTTGCCCACTCAATCATCGCCATGATTTCAGAATAAAAAACAGTTTGATTGATAGATAAGCTAAACATCGTTTCCAGATATGGGAATGTCTGCGAGGCTGAACAGGCAATTCAATAGTGAATTCAACGGCGCAATCGAGGTTTTGTGTGTGACGTCAAATCAACTGTTAGGATATAAAAGTTGCTTCGTAAACCACTTGAGTACTTATCTGTGTGAGTCAATATTATGCCAGAGTCAAAGCACCAAGCGTTTATTCTTCGTGCAATCGAGCTTGCGCGTGAGGCATCTATTGAGCGAAAAATAGGTGGTCCCTTTGGCAGTGTTATTGTTCGTGATGGCGAAATAGTGGGGGAAGGCTACAACAGCGTTCTTGAGCAACGAGATCCAACAAGCCATGGTGAGATTGTCGCTATTCGGGATGCATGCAAAAAACTGGATACGCACGATCTGAGTGGCTGTACGCTTTACACGAGTAGTGAGCCATGTCCCATGTGCTATGGCGCCATTTGGTGGGCTCGTATTACCAAAGTCTATTATGCGTCAACTATTGAAGATGCACTCCATTATGGAGAGTTTGATGACAAGGCTATCTACGAGTCAATGAACAAAGAGCCTCATGCGAGAGGTGTGCCTTGCATTCGTCATCTTCATAATGAAATGAGCAAACTGTGGAAAGAGTTTAAGTCACTTTCAGGTCGTGCAAAGTACTAAGGCATATCAAAAACGAATCCACAAAAAAGAGCGGGCCAATAAATGGCCCGCTCCGTAAAAAGTCAACGAATATAAATTCTTATTAGCCCTGTTGATTCGCGGCAATTGCAGCTTCAATATCTTCTGTCAAATTCGACTTCGTTTTCTTCGGTCCTAGAAATCCCACATGAATGTTAAGGATGGTGCCATCTGCTCCAATGACGACAGTTTGTGGAATGCCGGAGACACCAAATTTCTTTGCAACCATTCCCTTCTTATCCATAAGTACTGGGAAGGTCCACTTCTTTCGATCGACGAACGCCTGCACTTTTTCAGCCGGTTCATCTTGGTCGATGGCAAAGAAAACAACGCCTTTGTCTTTGAAAGCATCAACAGCTTCTATGACATGTGGAAGTCCCATGACGCATGGTCCGCACCATGTTGCCCAGAAATCAAGAACAACGATTTTGCCTCTTAGGTCAGAGAGTTTGACCATCTTGTCTTCGCGAAGCATTGGAAGCTCGAAGTCTTCTGCTTGTTGACCAACCAGTTTGTGAGTTGGTTCTTGGCCAGCACCCTCAAAATCCATTCCTTCCATCATTTCTTGCTGCTTGTCCATGATTGCAGCCACAAGGTCATCGACTTTCGTCCAGTTCTCTTTCGGTTTTAGGGCAAATGCAGCATTGTCAGGTTCGCCAGCTTTCCAGTCCTCCATCTTGAGCGTGACTTCAAAGCTGGGCATACCTTCTTGTTGTAAGTCGCTGAGGTCAGGAATCACGGCGATGAGCCAAGGCTGATCACCTTGAGCAAAGTAAGCCGTCATGTTCATATCGCCTATTGCATCATTGGTCATTCTGAAGGTGATGCCATCAGTGTGAATGCCGTCAAACTCTTTTGATGGAGCTGATGTTATATTCATAAAGTCAGCTGAAAAAAGTTGTTGAGGGTCAGCGGTGAAAAGCGTTAAGAGCATTGGAAGCATGGGGTCGGACATGACAAACGGGCCTTCGCCACTGTTTGCCTGTTTTGCAACCTCAGCCAAGGTCTTGGGTGCGGGTGACTCGCTATATATTTCAAAGTCGCTTGCAGAAGCCATGATCGATGTACCGTTGCTAACGATATTGGTGCCTGACATATCGTCTGTGCTACGTAAGGAAAACTTGTTGGGCTTAGCAATAGCTACTTCAACCGTCTGGATCATTGGCTGCGGCATATCATCTGCAACAACATGAGTTGTGCTTTTGAAAGTGGCGCCTGGAAGTGTTTTATAAAAATCACTTACTTTTTCTATGAGCGGATTCGATTGTGCTTCAGTCTTGGCATCATCGGCCAGTAGTGGCATCGTCAAGCATGTTGAAAGTAGGGCAGTGGTAAGTAGGCGACGAGATATCATTGTAGATCCTTCTTTTGGGTGGCATTGGGAAAGTCAGCGTGAGCAGTTGCGGTTTTGAGCGAACATACGCCGGTTCTTTTGGAGCAGGTTTGGTACTGAAGCGTTGCTTGCAGCGGGTGTGAGTGATTCGGAAGACGATCGGTTGGTAGTTGAATCTCTGCCCAGATTGTAAACGTATGGTCGTAAACAGATGAGTTTGTTCCTGCAATAGAAATAGTTTTTGGTTTCGGCCATGTAACGTTGGTCATCGTAGCGTTTTCGGGAAGATCCCAAGTCAATTGGCTTAAATATCCGGTGGCTCCAGGCCGAACATGCATGGACGAAGCACCGACGGTGGTGCCTGCATCAACATGGACACGTAGTCCGATCTTTATCGGCAATTCTGTATTGGCTGGTGTGTTGCTGAACAAGAAGTTCATTGCGCCATTCGATGAACCAGCTGTTTCCCAAAGGAGCTCATTAATCTTCGTGGCAGATACAGGTGGTGAATGACTTTGCGTATAGAGCCATACCCAGCCATGAGAATCGTGGCGGTGCGTCTCAAGCGCTTCGAGGCGTATGGCAATCTCATCAGCCCGATTCATATTGGACTGTTCTTGTTGGCTGTAGTCAGCCTCATCTTTGGACCACACAGGCTCGAGAAGCTCGTAGAGAGTGTTTTGTTCCTTCTCGAGTTGCTGTTTTTCATTTACTTCTGAATCAGTCAACGTTTTAATCGGATGCCATGTTGATCCAAAGTCTCCCACTAACAGATCAGTATGACCATCGCCGTTGTAATCGGCGGCATGAACTTTCACTCGGCTGCCATGAATTGGTGGCGTGGACTGTCGATGAAACATCTGGTCCATCGTTGGTTCAGAAATGAGTGTCTGCATGGCTCCGTATAAAGGCTTATGTTCTTTGCCTTCATTCCGATGCCAATAGACGCCACCATTTTCACTTCCGACAATAATGTCACTTACACCATCGCCATCCCAGTCGGAAAAGTGCACATTGGATCCATAGTCCCAACCGCCGATGGGGTCTCCGGAAGCCGTTACAAGTGGTCTTGTCTCGGTGCTCCATAAAGGTGTACTGCGTGAGCCGATGTTTTCAATTGTGTAGCAACCATCAAGTCGGGAGCCAATAACCAGATCAAGATCCTGATCGCCATCCATGTCATGGGCCTCAATGGTAATTGAATGAACGGAATGCTCTGTTGGGCCGTTTGGTTCTTGATATTTCTTTTTGATCGGTCGCATCGCATGCAGTGGTTGCCCATCAACATTTTTCAGGTGCTCGGAACTCTGGAAGGAGCCATCTGAATTGCGTTTGAAAAAGTACATATCACCTGGATAGGATCCTGAGATAATGTCGTCGATGCCGTCGCCATCAAAGTCGACAACATGAGGCACGAAGCTGACACAGCATGTAATTGGAACCGCCGCAATCTCATCGCCAGCTTTCATGTACTCAAAGGACTCATACTTTGGTACCTGGTTCGTCCCGTGGTTCTTATAGATTCGGAGTCGGCCTTGTACCCATTCATGGCCAGGACCGCCTGCCTCGCTGACAGGACCTTTATAGGGGAGAGCACCAAATTCTCCGACAAGGAGATCAGAAATTCCATCGCCGTCGATGTCATAGATATAAGGCGCTGCATGCCCCGTCGTGACATCGATTGGTTGCCCTGCAGCTTTAATTCGTATGGGATCCGCAAAACCGGCATGTTCGCTTGCATCGACATTGATGTGACAGGCTACATTTAATGCAGCCAAGAAAAGGCAAGGTGTGATAAGCATGATGGCTCCCGTCCAAGCCAAGATTGTAAGTCATTGATCAGTCAATGATGGTCTGCAGTAGACCTAGAAGTCTGACAAAAATGGCGACAACCTGATGTGAGATCAGGAAGAGCCATTATTGGGTTTGGAGGCAGGATTTTCTGCCCATGGAGACCCATCCCGAAAGTCATCGGGTTTGTAGTTTCCCTTTCGATGACCGCTAAAGCCAAATGCAGTTGGCTCCCAAGGGCCTATGGAATCTGCTCGAACACCTTGCGGAGGAATCTGATCTTCTTGGCCTACACACCAAAGTGCAGCGTTGGCTGAAAGTCGCCGTAGACCAGCGCTGGAAAAGTCCTCGGCTGTGCCCATCGTGGTGACAAAAATACGTTGTTTGGATCCATCAGGCATTGGGCGCTCACGGATCCATGCGATGGGCATCATTGGGTCGTTTCGTTTATCAGCCACAGGTTGATCATCTGGATTCATCCCTTCTAAGATAGCGCCGCGTACCAGGACCGTCGCATCTTTTGGTAATGAGCCAACGGCGTAGACATCCGTAGGTCCGAAGATGTCATCAGCACCACGTACTATTGGATGATCTTTTGCATCGACTGGGATGACGCCACGCGTCGCTTCGTGGCCGTGGTGTCCGTGATGTGCTACCCAAGTTTCACCGAGAATATGACCACCGAATCCACCCTGAGGATCCTGGCTATTGTAGGTCCAGTTTGCATAAGGACTATCCCGATTCTTTCGATAGTTAAATGCATGTGTAGCAGTTCGATACGCAATGACTGGCTTACCGCTATTAATGTAATCAACGATGTGAGCCATATCGTCATCTGGCAGTTCTCTAAATCTCAAGAAGACAACCAAGAGATCCGCATCATCAATAAGTTGAAGGCCGGGGATGTTATGCAGATTTTCAGGGTTGATTTCACCACTGTCATCCTGGCTAAATAAAACAACGCACTCGAATCCCAGCTCATGGCTTAAGATACGCCCCAGTAATGGCATTGCTTCTTCGGAGCGGTATTCTTCATCGCCGGCAAGAAGAACAATACGACGCCCATGACCGGGAGCTTGGTCTTTTGAGCCAGGAAAAGTGAGCCATTTTGGCGAAGTCGTTGTCTGGTTTGTTTGATGAGGGGTGTGTTCTTGTGCCATTGCTAAATCTGTGATGAATGTAGTCAAAGTCAAAAACAAAGTACAAGCAAGTGTAGTCGTTACTGAATTGAACACGTGTTTATCTCCAATTGAATCACTGCGATGCATCTTTCTCGCTCTCTTGAGCCAGCACCATTTTCTCGGTTATTTCCTTCGCTTGTTTTTCTGGCATATGCCGGAAGGCCATATCTCGGAACCATGCCCAGATGCGAGAATTTGATGCCGACATGCTCAGTCCTGACTTTGATTTTTTCAGTACTTCATCAGCAATCGGTTTTCGTTCGTCTTCAAATGTCTGTATGACTTCTTTGACTGGTTTATCTGATGCAATCATATTGCCGAGCTCAAAGGCATCGGTAATTGCGGTGCACGCACCCATTGCGGCATGTGATGTTGAAGCATGCGCTGCATCACCGACCAGCATCACGCGTCCTTTATGCCAAGAAGGAAGGGGCTTGAGATAGGTTTGCTCTGTAATCCATATCAAGGCGTCATCTGTTGCATTAATCGCTTCAGTGAGAACTGGATGTGGATGTTTGGGTGCAGCTAAGGCAGACTCTTTCTTGTGTGATTCGCTAGAGGGGCCACCTTTTCGAAGATTGACATACCAACGGCATTCACCATTGCCGATATCAGCAATGCCGCATTTGGTGCCAGGTTGCCAAAAGTCGAGATGGCATGCTTCTTTTAATCCAGGTGGATGGAAGGGCAGTACCGCGCCCCATCCACCGCCATTGGATTTCTCAAGTTCAACATTTGGGTACAGTGAACTTCGGACGACTGAGTGTGCGCCATCACAGCCTATGAGAAGATCACCTTCCACAGTCGATCCGTCTTCGAATTCAGCTACGGCGGTTTGTCCGTCAGTATGTGTTGCTTGGCAACGACAGCCTCTATTTAGTGAGTCTCCAAGAAGCTCTTCCATCAATTCACTTAAGCGCCTTCGGTTAATTTCATAGGAACCGGTTCCGTGTTCGCGACTGACTTGACCAACGGGTAACTCTGCCACAAGTTCGTTTTTAGCGCCATATATCTCGATGTGTTCTAGAAACTTGCCGACTGCATTCATGTCAACGCCAAGATCCTTGAGCCTATTGGTGGCAAACCCCCACAAGAGAAGTCCAGTGTCCAGTCGCTGTCGGTGGTCATATTGTTCATACACCACACTCTCAATGCCATGCTTTTTCAATGCTAAGCTGAGCGTGAGTCCAGCCATTCCACCGCCAATAATAATGACACGCTTGATCTTGCTCATAGGTGCTCCGCCTGTGGATTATGCAACTAGTCTACCAGTGTCGATTGTGTCCTGTCTTTGGATTGCTTTTTTTCGTAGCCCCTGTCATTGGCCTGATCTTATTAGTCATGACGGCTCAAATACCGTTCAATAAGGCTATCGATTAGTCAAGGCAGTGCTTTCAGGTTGCCGGTCATATTTAGTCCTTCGCACGCTCGATTTTGCTTAGACGACCGGTGGCATTCCAATCACTGACATATAAATTGCCGTCATGATCAAGACAGCATCCATGTGGAGCAGTAAAAATACCATCACTCCAAGCTTCGGGTGGTACGCCATGATTAGCCCACTGAGTTTTGTCAGGATTGTCTCCCACATGTTCAATGACATCAAAGTTCTCATCGAGAATTGTGACGCGACCCTCTAGCTCAGCAACAGCGAGTTCTTTGCCACGTATGCTCATAGCACAGGGACGACGTAGGCCTTCAATCGCAACATCTTTATACGTACCGTCTAAATGGAATCGCTGGATACGACGGTTTTCACGATCACAGACGAGTAGGAGTGGTTCGTCGCCTCGTTTGTCTACAGCCAGACCATGACAGGTTTTAAACTGTCCAGGCTCACTTCCTGGTCCACCAATTGTTTTCATATAACTGAGATCTGGTCCGAAGATATGCACCCACTGTCTTCCATAGCCGTCGGCAACATAAATTGTTCCATCCGGTGCTACGGCGACTGCAGTTGGTGCGTATGCATTTGGGTTGTCGTCGTATTTGCCAGATTCCATTGGAACGCCTAATGCCCATACAAGTGTTCCGTCAAGACGCAGCTTAAGTACTTGATGGCCTGCTAAATGGGCCGCATAGATGTACTGCTTGCCATCTTCTTCATGCAGCGTCATGCCATGAATGCCCGGATACTGAGACGCCATGGCCCTCACAAAGGTTCCATCAGGTTGATGGACAATAATAGAACGGGGCGTATCTGTATTCGAGTAAATGAGACCGGCCTCATCAATGACAACACCACCATGGGTACTGCCGAGTGCCCCCGTATCTTCGCCTTGGCCCCAGCCGGTAACTGGATGTGTTTTTGAATGGTCGGCATCATCCGGATCATGGGCCATGACATAGACAGAGAATGTAGTAAATAAAAAGGCTGTCGCTAGGAAAGTGAATTTCATAATTGATCCTTTGATTTCACCAGATCGATTGAGCAAGAGAAAATTCTCTCTTCGGAAAAGAAGCCAGGAATTTCAATGAGAGCACGAGTGAAAAGATATGCTAGCGGCAACTGATATCGTTGAACATGTTTTATGAGTGACAAGTCCGTAGCCATGACAACGAGTATGGCGGATACCCTCTAAAAACATTTATTCGCAACGCCTGGTCGCTGTAAAAAAACAGCCCCGGCTTGCACCGAGGCTGTTCATATTATTGCTGTCTATTGATTCCCACACTGCATATCTTGACAGCGAGGTGTGTGGGATCAGTGGGGCTTACCAGCGGTCGCGACCACCGCCGCCACCGCCACCGCCGCCACCGCCACTGCTGGAGCGCTCACGCGCTTCATTGACGTTAAGGGCGCGACCTTCAAGGTCTTGTCCGTTAAGGGCTTCCATCGCGGCTTTCGCCTCACCGTCATTATTCATGGTCACGAATCCAAAACCGCGGGGGCGGCCGGTCTGACGGTCTGTGATGATGGCGACATCGTCCACTGTTCCAAAAGCGCTAAACGCCTCGCGGACGGAGTCTTCGTTAGTATCAAAGTTCAAATTGCCTACGTAGAGTTTCAAATTACTGATTCCGATTCAAAGGGTCCTGGGCCATAAAAGTCGTGGCCGATTACATATGGAGACATACTCCAGAAATGCCCTTACTCAAGGGCGACAAAGCTTTTCAGTGCTAAAGCCTAGCATGCTGCGGGAGGCTCCGCACCTCGGATGATCATTTTTCCTGAATCTATGCATCGAAAAGGCCCTATTGCCTCATAGGAGCCCTATAAAAGGGATAAAGTGGCTATCAAAATGAACCAAATATTTACTTTTCTTGTCGAGCCCCGCCAGCGGAGCCTTGTGGAGGCGGTGTTTGTTCCATTCTAATAGAGGTATCAATAGTTCTGATTTGGCTGAATATGAAACACAGGCATTGATCATCTAGAGTCTTTTTGATCGCAAAATCATCATCAAAATATGGTACCGCTGCAACAGTGAGTGAAAACAAGAGAAATTCAGGCATACTGCTTTTGATTGCAGCGGGCATGGCTCAATTCATTGTTTGCGCTGATTGGTGGGCCGCTGCGATCGCGCTGCCTCCGATGGCTGAAGATTTTGGTGTTGCAGCAGTTGATCTTCAGTGGGTGATTACTGGATACATCATGACATTCTGTGCGGTATTGGGTGTCGCAGGCCCACTTGGCGATCGGTATGGTCGCAAGCTTATTCTACAGATAGGCATCTTTGTATTTGCGTTGGTCTCGCTTTGGGTGGGTTTTTCTCAAACAGTAACCATGGTCATTGTGTCGCGGGTTGCTCTTGGAATTGGAGGAGGCTTGCTCTTTCCTCTCGCGACGGCAGTGGTCAGCGAAGCAAGTTCGCCTGGAAGACTGCCGCGTAATCTTTCGATTCTCTTGGGCGTTGCTATTTTGGGCGCTGCAGTTGGGCCTGTGATGGGTGGGGCGCTCACGCATGCACTGAGTTGGCGATGGATATTCTTCTGTAATCTGCCCATTTGCGCTGTGGCATTTGTCATGGTTCAGGTCTTTGCCAAAGAATCACGTGATCCCAATGCCAAGGGGCGATTGGATTATTTTGGCATTCTATTCCTGTTGATCGGCATTGGCGCTATCTCGGTGAGTATCGATCGGATTCCGCATTGGCCGCTCTACGGTTGGCTTTCAGTGGGTTTCGCAGGTGTCATTGCGTTGCTTGCCTTTGGCTGGCTGGAACTCAAGATCAAGTCACCCCTCGTCAACCTACGTCTTTTGAGTAACCGGCAGTTTGTCGGTTTTGCCGTTGGTGGCATGGCCGGGAACATTGCCTGGAGCATCATTGTTTTTGGGAGCACGCTACTGCTACAACAAGTGCTTCATTTTTCGGCACTGGACGCAGGGCTATTCTTTTTATTCATCAGTTGCAGTACTGCGATTGCAAGTTTCTTAGGTGCGCGTCTAGAGCGTCAATTTGGGGCGACTTTGCTGGTTGCAGTGGCGCTGGTATTACAGGCGATTGGTCTCATCATTATGTTTATCGACGATAACCCCATATGGCTTGCGATCGCGATGGTTGTTGCTGGATTTGGATGCGCGTGGTCATGGTCAATGTCACAGGCTGGTGCGATTATTACCATGCCGAAAGAAAAGGTTGGTATGGCAAGTGGCTCCATCATGACAGTCGTTATTTTGGCGGGCAATACGGCGATCGTCATTGTTGCCACGATCATAGATGTCTATCAGAGAGAACATGGCGGTAACTACGCTGTTGGTATAGAAGTGTCTTACCTGATCGGTGCATGCGCTGCAGTTGTTGGGCTCGTCGGATTGCTGTTGATTCTCGGTCATAGTATGAAGGCAGGCAAAGCGATTGAAAAGACAAGCTAATACCAGCTTGTCTTTAGGTGAAAGTGTTCTTCACGCATAATGGTTGTTGATGCCAATCAAGTGAGGTTCGAAGACAGTTGAAAAGATTACTGCCTCTTTATCTGACTATCTTTAACGGCTTTGTTGGATATAGCCTCATGATTGCGGTGTTTACACCGCTCTTTATCCATGGGCACGGTCAGTTGGCACCGACTCAATGGTCGCTTGGTAAGCGGAGTGTCATCTTAGGGATCGTATTGAGTCTCTATCCGCTGGGACAGTTTTTTGGTTCACCAATGCTCGGCGCCCTGTCAGATCGCTTTGGGCGCAGAGCCCCGCTCAACATCTCAATTGCATTGTGTGTCTTGGGCTATGTGTTTATTGCCTATGCGGTAGGGGGGCAGGTGCTCTGGTTACTGATGGCAGCGTTGTTTATCACGGGCATTATTGAAGCCAATATTGCCATTGCTCAAAGTGCCATCGCAGATGTCACAACTGAAGAAGATCGAGGGCGGCGTTTTGGCTACATCTATGTAGCTGTTTCGCTTGCCTATGTCATTGGTCCGTTGGTTGGTGGAAAACTTGCTGATCCAAGCCTTGTGTCATGGTTTGGTCCTGCCATTCCATTCTGGGCAACAGCAATCTTGATTGCATTTTCTTTTCTTTACACCTTTGGAGTGTTTAGAGAAACATTGCCTCAAGATAAACGCCTCAAGGGCACATTGGTGAAGTCGATTGTCAACATTGCCTCGATCTTCACGGATTGTGGCATCCGCCGAATCTACCTAAGCAACTTCCTGCTGTATTTAGCAATATTCGGTTTCTTTCGTTGCTTTCCAATGTTTATCGTCGACAAGTTTGGGCTCGATATATCGACTGAATCTGAGTTCATTGCCTGGGTCGCTGTACCCATCATCCTGATGAACTTTTTCGTTAACGCGCTGGTCTTTAAGCGTCTGTCCTATCGCATGGCAGCCGTGATTGGTGGCGTACTGATGGGTGGCTTTATGGTCATTGTGGTGTTGCCAAGTGAGCAGTGGATGCTCTGGATCACGCTCTTTTTAGTGGCAGCGCCGTTGGCCTTATGTATGACCGCTATTGCGGCGCTTATTTCGAGCGTTGTGGGAGCTGATCGCCAGGGACGGGTGATGGGGAACAATCAGGCCATTCAAGTTGGTGCAGAAGGACTATCGGGCATACTCGGAGGGCTTATCGCTGCGATCGCTATTTGGCTGCCTTTGATTGTATTGGCGGGGATTGCCATCGTCGGTGTCGCGCTATTGATTTGTAAACGACTCCCCGAGGCCAACGCTTCTTGCGGTGGATCATCTTCAGGCTGAATCTGAACGGTAAGCTACTGAGACTCACCGTCAATTAAATTGAAGATCCCGCTCTCAAGGTGATAGACACCACCAAGCACTTGGCACGTACCTGATTCCACTGCTTCTTGAATGACCTGTGATCGTTCCAGAATGCGCCTGATACCTGCGTTGACATTATTGGTGACCGCTTGATCAAGCCAACCACTTTCATCACCTTGCAAAGCCGAAGTGCAAGGAAGAATCTGAGTGATCAGATCAGGAAGTGAGCCAGGCAGCTGACTGAGATCATTGCGATGTGTGAGGGCCGCATGAACAGCGCCACAGTTCGTATGTCCTTCGATCATAATCAGTGGCGTGCCAAGTATTGAAACCGCATATTCAAGGCTGGCAATGATTTCGTCGGTTGGGATGTTGCCAGCGACGCCACAGACAAAGAGTTCACCCATGGCTTGATCAAAAATGATTTCAGGAGCGACGCGTGAGTCAGCGCAGCGAATGACCGCTGCAAAAGGCTCTTGATTCTGGACAAGCCCTTGTCGTTCGGCAGCGTAATCATGGGGATTTTGCCGATTGGCCACATAGCGGGTATTCCCAGCCATGAGCGTCTCAAGAGCTTGTTCAGGGGTCAGCTTTTGCATGTTGGAATCATCGAGTGTTGTGCCATCAGTCTTCGTTCAGGAGGCATGGTAACTGGCAGGTCAGATTGTTGCTGCTGATCGCCGAGCAAACTTCTCTGGTGCTGTAAAGCACTCGGGGGGCATAAAAAAAGGTCTCCAACGCTATCGCGTTGGAGACCTTCTTAAGTCTCAAGTGTTCAAATCATACCAAGCAGCGCGAGAGAGAATCGCGATACACGGTTATGACCCGCAGCATTGCTGCGGGGTTCTTCGGCGGCGCTGTGCTCAGCGACGACGGCGTCGGCTAGCGATGCCAGCCAAGCCCAGAAGTGCCAGGGCACCTGGTGCTGGAATGGCGCCAATGGTCTGAGCAGGGTTCAAGGAACCCCAGGTCGCAGTTTCGCCACCTGTCCAAGTGAAATCACTATAGCTCTCCCCTGTGCCGGTGAGTTGAAGTGATGATCCCACAGGTGAGCTACTTGTTTCAGCGATACCAAGATCAGTGCTGAGCTCACCAGCAGCTGGACCATCTGCGGCGGTGAATGGACTTCCTTCGTAGCTCAAGAACTGGATCAGCTGATTGTCGTAGTAGATAGCCAAGCCATCGGGTGCACCATTCTGTAGCGAGCCCTGACCGGTGAACCAAGCCAAGCTACCACCAGCAACGGTGGTGGTATTAAAGATGGTGTTAGACCAGCTCGAGTATTCAGTGCCATTGCTGCCGTTGTATGCATAGACTGAGAGCAAGCTGATATCTATTTCGAAGTTCGCTGCGATTTCCAGCCCCTCGTCGACATCGCCACCTGCATTGTCATAGTGAAGTTCATTGAGCCAAAGTTCAGCACTCGCGGCGGCGGCGCCTGTAAAAGCTGCAATGGTTCCAGCGCATAGCAAAAGGTTAATGGTCTTCATATCTAGATTCCTCTCTCTTTTTTTTCGTCACACACTTGAGATGTGTTTCTCTTTCTTCCCTGGGCGGACCAACTTTGGCGCCGCTCTCCCAAGCCCTTTCGGGCCTCTCCGGCTGTCATACTACCCTAAAATCATGGAGGCGCGATCCCTCAAAATGCCTATGAAATAGAATCTTAAACGGCTCTTGACTGGTTCTAAACCAATGAGCCCATGGAAAGGTGTTTACGAGGTGCTCTCAGCTGATGGTATGGGCTCTCAGGTCGTCTAAATCGAGGATCTCCAGCGCCCGCTGATTGGTCGCTTCTAAGATCACCTGCGGGGCACAACCCGCTTCCAGAGCCTCAAGCCAGCGGGCAGCGCAGAGGCACCAGCGATCTCCGGGCTTGATTCCGGGAAAGCCATACTCAGGTATGGGCGTGCTCAGGTCATTTCCAGCCGACTTCGAAAAGGCTAGAAATTCAGCTGTGGCCAAAATACACACGGTATGTGAGCCAGCATCATCTGCACCTGTTTCACAGCAGCCAGTTCGATAGAAGCCTGTCAGAGGGGCTTGAGAACAGCTGAGGAGTGGTTCACCAAGCACGCTTCGCTGGGCTTGTGGATCTTCGATATTTTGGATCATCACTTGGTCTCCCTCAATCATTAGGATGGCAACGCCCCCTAACCTACAAGCCTTGGCAAAAAAGTAAAATCAACACTGATCTATGCCAAGGGGGAAGGAGCTTATGCGCTCAATCACAAATACATTACTTCTCGGCTTTCTTTCCATCCTGCTGGTCATTGCGCCCAGTCGTGCTCAGACCGTAGAGGAGAGATCACAAGCACCGGCGCCGGCACAGGCTTTGCGTGTGCTGGTGTGGAATGTCTTGCATGGTGGCAATGATGTCGAAAGCGGCGCCGAGAAAGCACTTGAGATTATTCGTCAGGCCAAGCCCGATGTGGTCCTGATGCAAGAAAGTTACGACATCGACGGTGAGCGTGGTTTGTTGGGTCCATGGATTGCAAGCGAGTTAGGTTGGAATTCCTTCCAAGGATCGAGCACGCATCTGTGTATTTTAACCCCTCTGAAGATCGAAAAAACATATGAACATGATGTCTGGCATGGCGTGGGCGCCAAACTTAGAGACAAAGCAGGGCGTCTTTTTATCGCGTATTCAATTTGGATCGACTACCGCGCCTATATTGGTTATCACCTGCGCGATCATCCAGAAGCCACAGATGAAGAACTGCTGGCATGTGAGACCACCAACTCGCAACGCTTAGCTGAGGCGAAAGCGATTGTGGAACATCTCAAAGCTCAAGAGCACCTCGCTGCTGAAGTGCCACTTTTAGTTGGTGGTGACTTTAATTGTCCTTCACACCTAGACTGGACGACCGATACCGCAATCATAGGTACGTACCGTCGTGCGTTGCCGCTACCGGTGAGCACATTGATGGCTGATACTGGTTTCATTGATACCTACCGGGTGGTGCATCCCAATCCTGTGCAGCGACCAGGTATTACCTGGACACCAATGTTTCGCGGTAGTGCTGAAAAGCCACAGCCGCTCGATCGTATTGATCGTCTGTACTTGCATAACCCAGAGGCTGGGCCAATGCTGATGCCAACCGCCGCTGAGGTCTTGCCAAAGCAATGGGCGCCATTAGATCAGCCAGCCCAGCAACATGACTTTCCAAGTGATCATGGTGCGGTGGTCATTGATCTGAATTGGCAGGATCCCAAAGCAACCGATTGATCAGTGATATGAAGCAAGTCGCATCAACAGCCTTTCATTGAGGCATGAGCGGCCCGATCGCCAGCCGCAAAATAATCTTGGCGCGGTACGATACATCGTAAGAACCATCATGGCAGCCAAGTAGGGTATGCCTTGAATGAGCGTGTGTTCCATCTCAGCGTAGGACGTAGATGATGTCAGAACATGACCAGGGAATTCAGACGATCGTATTGGCCGCACTCTCTCGTACTGGTCAAGAACGACAGGCCTATCTCGATGGCGCTTGTCTGAATGATCCGCAATTGCGTCAAAAGGTTGAATCCTTAATTGAACAAGCGGAAGCACCGGTGAGTGATGAAGCTCAAGTGCATGCAAAGGCAACCGTGGTTGATGATGTGGCGGCCAGGGGAACTGGACAGTCGGTTGCTGGCAAGGGACATCCCAAACAGATCGCTCATTTTAAGATACGCCGTGTCATTGGTTCTGGTGGTATGGGTACGGTCTATGAAGGCATTCAAGAAACACCACGTCGCAAGGTTGCGGTTAAGGTCATGCGCAATGGCGTCACCTCTCGAAGTGCCATGCGGCGTTTCAGTTTTGAAGCGCAGATTCTAGCGCGACTTCACCATCAGGGTATTGCGCAAATTCACGAAGCGGGTACTTGGGATGATGGTACTGGTGGCGTGCCTTGGTTCGCGATGGAGTACATTGCTGGGGCTAAAACCCTTCAAGAGTACGCCCAGGAAAAGAAACTCACGACACGTGAACGTCTAGAGCTTTTTATCAAGGTCTGTGATGCAGTCAGTCATGGGCATCAGAAGGGGATCATTCATCGTGATCTTAAGCCAGGCAATATCCTCGTAGATCATCATGGACAGCCGAAGGTCATTGACTTTGGCGTTGCTCGGGCAACAGACTCTGACATGGCCGTCACCACGCTGCAAACCGATGTCGGGCAATTGATCGGCACCGTGCAATACATGAGCCCTGAACAGTGCGAAGCCGATCCCGACATCCTCGACACGCGTAGCGATGTCTACTCGTTGGGGGTTATTCTCTATGAGCTGCTCTGTGATGAGCCACCTTATGACCTCAGTACGGTTCCAGTCTATGAGGCTGCTCGGGTCATTCGCGAAAAACCACTAAGCCGACCGAGCACGATTAACAAAGCGCTTCGTGGTGACATCGAGACGATTGTCATGAAGGCGCTGGAGAAGGATCGTGATCGTCGCTATCAATCGGCTCACGAACTTCAACGCGATATCGAGAACTATCTGGGTGATCGCCCCATAGAGGCCCGGCCGCCCAGTATTGCATATCAACTACAAGTATTTGCTCGTCGTCATCGAGCTCTGGTTGTCTCTGCAGCAGCCATCGTGATTGTTCTCATTATCGCGACAGTCGTCAGTATTATCTTGGCAGTCAATGCCACGCGAAGTGCTGGTGAAGCGCGCGCGGCCAATGCTGAGGCAGAAGTGGCCAACGCGCAGCTCAGCGGCGCTCTTGCGAAGGTAACCAAGGCTGAGGAGGAGGCCCGCCGATCCCTTGATATCGCAAATGAGCAACGATCGATAGCCCAGGATCACTTTGCCAAGCTGACCGCAGCCGTAGGAAATCTGGAAGCGGCTCGAGATGAAGCCCTTGAGAACATACAGATGCTCAGCCGCATGGTCGACTTGACTATCGAGTTGTTGTCCATGGGCGCTCCGCGCAATGCACAGGGTCGCGATATGACCATCAAGGACATTCTTAAGCATGCAGCCAGCGAGATCGACCGTCGTTTTGGGGATATGCCACACCTCGAGGCACCTGCGCGCAGGGCCACTGGTGAGCTGCTTTGGGAAATCGGCGAGCTCGAACTTGCACGAGAACAGCTAGAGCGAGCCATTGCCCTCTTTAATAGTTTTGATGGACAGAAGGCACGCAATCGAGAGAAGTTTGAGACCGCTGCTTCATATGCAAGAGTGCTGCGTGATCTCGGAGCGTTTGAAGATGCCAGGGGCATAGCGACTTTTATCATTGACAATGGAGTAGATGAAGTGCCCAGCACCGCTCACATCTACGCGGGAGCAAAGGAAGTTCTTGCCGATGTGATTGAGTCGACCACAGCGACTGGCACGATCTCTTTACGTCGCGAGGTCATAGAAAAACTCAAGACAAGCAGTCGTGAGCTGCCTCTGGCGACACATCTGAGAGCGAAGTCAAAATTGGCCGGCGCATTAATCATTGACCATTCTCTCATTGGATCAACCAGAGAAACAGACTCGTTAAATGAGGCGGCAGTGATCATCGAGGAAGTGTTGCCACTGGCCGAGGCAGAACTGGGGCAATTGCATCCGGTCACGCTCGATATTCGCCAGCAACAAGGTCATCTTTACTTCCATAAGCGAGATAGTGTACGGGCCCTTGAGTTGTACTCACAGGTGCTTGATGACTCGCGTGTGTTATACGATCCAGGAAACATTAAGATTGCAAACGCCGCGACGGCCGTTGCAATGGTTGAAATGATGTCTGGTGGGAATGATAGTACCGAGGCGTTGTTTACTGAAGCGATTGATATTTACGAGACCACGGTTGGCGAACAGTATCCAGCGGCGTACAACGCCAGAACATTTCTTGCGAATCTTATGACGGCTCAGGAACGACATGATGAAGCCGAGCCACTGCTTCGATCTGTGTTCGATGTGATGTCTGAAAGGCATGGTCGTAACAGTATGCAGGCAGCAAATGTCAAGGCGACACTTGCAGTGTCACTGCTGATACAAGGGAAGTTAGAAGAAGGTGTGCCTTTGTGGCACGAGTCGGTCGATCAGATCAAATCTTTTATCCAAGATGAAAACTCAATTGCCGTTCTGCAAATGAGGAATATCTTGGTCATTAGTTACATTATCCATCGACCAGAAGAAGCAGATGTACTGGCTGATGCTTTGATGGCAGATTCAATTGAAGCGTATGGGATCGGTCACAATGTTCCCTTGAGTTACATGGCTGCAGCAGTGAAAACATATAGCGAAGAGGAATATCTCCAACGTGCGGTGACTGTGCTGGAGCGCTATCTGGCTCATCCTGACGCAGAGACCCAAATCACTGAAGAAACACAAATTAATCTTAATGCTTGGCTGGCAGAGCTCTATTACGACATGGGAGAACTCGATCGCAGTGAGGGGATCTTGCGTGCGACCATCACAAGGGCTGAGGCACTGTGGGGTCCTTTTCATGAAAAGCCAATCAACGGTAAGAGTAAGTTGGCCATCATCATGGCTGATCGGGGTGAAGTTGATGACGCGCTGGCAATGTCACACGACTTACTGATGCGTGCTCGTGAGCACTTGGGTAACGATGCACCTGACGTACTTGTCTTTGAGGGCAAATTCATGGGGTTAGCATCGGATCATCAGCGTTGGGATCTTGGCGATGCAGTGATGGACCACAGGCTTGAGCGATGGCAAGATGATCCAGCACAACTGACTCGTTTTGCAGAGATGATTCTTGACAGTGATTTCAAGGACTATCAAAACCGCTACACAGGGCATGCCTTACGAGCGGCGCAGCGGCTGGTTGAGCTTCGCGGCCTTGAAGATCCTCAGGCAGCATCACTCCTGGCACGCTCTTATCTGTTAGATGGGGATCACGTGCAGGCCATTGCTTGGAGCAGTCGAGCGATTCTTTCCGCTGGTGAGGGGCATGAGGAGATGGAGGCCTATGAGACGATCCTGATGAGCGCTCAGGATGCCATGGATTCGATGACCACCGTCAATATCCAAGAAGAGCCTGCTCCAGATCCGGTGACAGTCGAAGCGGGACCATAAAAGCGCACAGATGGCAGGGTGCCAATCTGTGCGCCGTAGGGGGGGTCTGACTTGGACCACACGGAGTCAGTGCTCGATCACATAAAGCACCAGAAGAGTGTCTCCCCGCAGATGTCATCACAAACGCTTGAGCTTGCAGCATTCTCAAAAAGTTGTCTTTTTTTATGGCGTGTCTGATGGGGAGGCTTATTTGCCCTTGCCGCCGCCCTTGCCGCCAACCTTGCCACCACTATTGCCGTCGCTCTTGCCGCCACCTTTGCTATCGCCTTTTTTGCCCCTGCCCATCTCCTTGGGTTCGACGATCTTGCGTTCTGGTAACAATGCCAGTTGGTCAGTGGTCAAGACCGCCATCAGCGCTATTTCAACTTGTTCATCAAGTTGTTGGAACTGTTCATAGTTGGGTCCATACCAGAGTGCCTCACCGTACGGTTCAAGCATGGCTTTTCTGTCATCACCATTTCCATAGAGCAATTCAACTTGCTGAAGTGCTAGTTTTTGATCTCGTTCAAGGCGCTCATCAATACCACTGTTGCGGTAGAGCTTGAGTAGCATGTTGGTATCTATTTTCAGTGTTTCGACATTCTGGCGTGTTTCGGCGTCTAAATCTTTAATCGCCAGTGCACTGCCAAGAGCTTGCTCCGACCATTGCTGCTTCATTTCTCTTGGAAAACCGCGACGTAAAGCTTGCTGTTCAAAGAGCGAAGCAAAGTCCGTGTCTGGATAAAGCAAGTCCATCTCTTGACGCGTGTTTTCGAGTAGTAGAAGAATTTGATCACGAACAAGTTGTGATGCCTGGACTTCTCTTTGCGCTGCGTTCTTAAAACCATCTCGCGCATTTTGGAGCCGATCTTGCTGTTCATCAGTTCTCAGTGCAACGCGGGACCCATCTTGTTCTTGCCTGATGTCATCGCGCACCTTGAGTACATTGAGTCCTTTAATCTCACGAGCAATTGAAGCAGTATTTCGTTGCTGTAAAGAAGCTACAAGGGCGGTGCGGTGCGTATCAAGCAATCGCTTTGTCTCCAAGAGTGGGGCATCCAGGCCAGTACGCTGCGCCACCGAACGATCCACTTGGTTGAGCGCCGACCACAAATTAACATTTTCTCCAGCCATTCGGCTCTGTTGAAGTTGTTTTTCGAGCTCAAGTCTTGCCAGTGCACCTTGAAAGTTCTCTCGCTCTTGGCCAATTTGTTGTTCAGTCAAAATCAACTCAAGCGAATTGACCACAATTTCGTAGAGAGCGGTGCGTTCTGCTTGCAGCCATTGCGCCATGCGGAAAAGTTCTTGGGCAGTTATTTCTTCGCCAGCTTGATTGGCATCAAAATAAGCAGTTGTTTGCTCGCGTAAACTCGTAAGTCGTTGGTTGATATCAGATGTTGCATCGAGCATACGCTGGCCATATTCATTCAAGCCTCGCCGTTTTTCTTCAGAGGCTTCCTCTGATTCTTCGCCGATTTTCTCTCGCCACTCATTCAAATTGCGTTGGACGCGGCGCCTGGCGGCTTTGGGTTCGGCGATCTCAACGCGATCTAAGATATTTTTGATCGCCCGCTGTTGATCATTCATTTCATAACGTGAAAGACCTTCTTGAAGCGGTGCTGAAGCAAGTTCCATGCCTTCGGCGTAATCATCCAGAAGCACACGGGCAATGATCAGTTGTTCTTGATCGAGATCGAGTTCACTTTCAAGAATCGCGAGATCACGGCTGAGAAATGCTGGTTGGTACAGTGCACGAATACGTCGAGCGCCCGGTACAGCCATTGTGAGCGCACGGTATTCTGCCCATTTTTGATCTTCGTCATCTTCGCGACTCTTGCTATCGAGCAAGCGGTCACTCATCTGACTTTCATAGAATTTCCAGACACGGCCTGCTTCACGACTTGAAACAAGACCACTTGCCACAGCAGTCTTTAAGGTAAGAGCAAGCTCTTCCATTTCTGGATTGCTCTCTTTTTGACCGTTCGCTGTAGCGTTTATTAAACAAAGTGAGAGCAGTGTTCCAACAACGAATACGATGGCAAGGTGGTGTTTCATTTTGAAAATCTCAGTGTGATCGCTATCGCAGTCAGCTTATGTCCAAGGAGGTGAGCAGGGGCGCCTGCACAGTAGACGAAGATTTTCGTCAAGTCAAGGTGTATCGCAATAGGCACGCTGTGGTGGCCTTCTCCTGCGTTGCGTCTGCAGGTTCACCTAGTTTTCAGTGGAACGACTTTTGAATCTCTTGAGCTGGCTCTTGCCACGACGCAGTAAATTAATCAAGGGAATGTGTTCACGCCATGTGGGTGGATGGATATCTGTTGCTGAAGGGCGTTGAATCATGAGTTGATTGCGCGTTGCCAAGGTCAAGACAGTTGGATGGTCTTTACGAAACCAGCTATAGGCGCCATCGATCTGCATGGGGCCACCTTTGGGGTCGCCGCCAGGTCGTGCAGCCATGGCTTCAAAGTAGGGGATGATGTCGTCAACGATGGATTGATCGACGGCCATCGCATGGGTGAGCATGAGGTTATCTGCAGGGGCAACTTTGCCAACTGGCTGGTCACCAGTGACTTTGCATGTATCTGTCAGTGAATAGCCAAAGTAGAAGAGGCCCCAGTCTTCTTCTTGGATGGCTTGGTTGATATCAGGATGAGGTGACAAGAAGTGCTTGGTAAAATCAGCATCATCTTCAACAATCAAGATGCGTTTGTATCCCTTGGTCTGCATGTCTTTGAGCACATTCAAGTGGCTCATAAAGCAACCCTTGCCGCCGATGGAGGGGAAATCACCCGCATCATCAGGGCGGACTGCGTCAAAAAGCACAACCTGTTCATGTTCAAGGCTTCGGTCAACTCTTCGTAGCTGGGCATTGATCTCTCGTCGTCGATCAGCTCGGAAGGCCAGGTTGATGACGTAGATGCGGTCAAAGTGGCTAAACAGAATAGACATTGGTGGTTCCTTACCAGGTGCGGGGCTATAACTACTGCTCTGAGCCTATCGGCTGCGCGCGGCACGGCATTGTGTAAATCACGCACATAGTGAGTGCATTGTGATATTAGAGATATTTTGAGCGCGCCCAGCGACTTTCTGGCGCAGTTATTGCCTCTGGCTAGAAGTTTGAAATCAGTTAGGCTGCTTCTCGTAACAGCGATTGGGAGTGATACCGAAGTGTATCTTGGAGTCTGCTATGCGTTTATCAGTACTGGCAGTGAGTATGACAGGGCTCTTCGTGATCATCATGGCAGCGGTGCTGTTGATGATTCGCGGTCGTCGCGTCTCAGATGTGCCTGCGTGTCCCAGCTGCCGTTACTGCGTGCGAGACCTTCAAGGCTGTATCTGTCCAGAATGTGGCCATGATCTCTGCTCAACCGGTGTGCTGACAGGCAGCCGTATTCCAGTGGCCAGATGGATTCGTGGACTCTCGGTCGTACTGCTGGCAGTTGTTCTGTTTGCCACCTATGCCAGAGTCACCTTTACGCCATTTCAAGATCTTGCTGATGCACTTTTTGGGCGGCAAGTTGACCACTCTGGCGACTATGCCGTGGAGATTGGCTTTCAGCCTCAGTCCAGTGAAGTTCGTTCTGTGCGGGTTGCAATGCATGGTCCAGATGTCAATCTGAGCGAGCTCAAAGAGCTTTGGAATGATCAACTGCCGATGCACGTGCGGATTCAGTGGCATGATGACCGTCAGCAGTTGTTGTTACTTGTTCCTATTGGCCACGATCAAGATGGCGTGACCGATTGGCGGCTTGAACCTGAGCCAGCCCTGTATCGTTTTCAACCAAGTATGAAGGATCTCTATCCCAAAGAAGTTGAATCAAATCATCTTGATGAACAGGTCGCGCAGTGGATGGCTGAAGCAGGGCCCCTCACTGATCCTTGGGATCCAGCACGTTTTGTCCTAAGCCGTATTGTGAGCAAAATACAGCTTGTTCACCAGCGAGAAACGAGCACGATCTATATGTCTGACGTATTGGGAGAATCATCGCTCGCGCTGGCATTTAGTCGCATCGGCGGAACCATGATGGTTCAGTCAGCTTCTCGTGTTCCGGCCTTATGGCTCATTTTTTCATCCTGGATTGTCATTTGGCTCATTGTGCTGATCGCGGTACTGATTCCTGGAGTGCGCTATGAGGCGTGGCCCGCGGAGACGCAGTCAGTATCGTAGTGATGGCAGAGCGGATGCCTCAGCAAGCGCAAAATTCTGGCGAAGGCAACACAAACTTAACGTGTAACTAAAAAGAAGCATCAGTACGATGCCAATGGACCTACGGCACGATCTCATTGTGGAATCTGCCTACTGGACTGTTATTGCTACACGAAGCCCCAAACCAGAAAATGAGAAAGGCATCATCATGTCCCCCTTAACGTCACCCATCACTCTCTTCTCTTCACTCTTTCTATGTCTGCCAGCAATGGCATTCGATTCGGTACCTGTTGATCAGTGGGAGTGGGAACTGAGCAATGCAGATGCTCCATGGGCAGCCCGTGCGGGCCTACAGGTCGTTGATATTGATGGTGACTTTTACTTAATGGGTGGACGCACACCCAATGCACCAGGACCAGTTCCAATTCCTGGCGATAGTGTGATTTGGAGTGATGTCTGGAAGAGCACTGATCAGGGTGGTGCTTGGAATCAACTCTTAGAATCTGATGGCGATCACTGGCCAGCGCGAGCATACTTTCGAGCCGAAGCCAAAGGTGATCAGATGTTTGTCATGGGCGGTCAGAACTTTATCTTGATTCCCAATCCTGAATGCCCACCACCCTATAAAAACTGCAGTCCTTTTATCTCTGCTTCTCAGTTCTTCAATGATGTTTGGAGCAGTACTGATGGAGTGAATTGGACGCAGCGCACAGCAGAAGCTGGCTGGTCAGGGCGAGCAGGATTAAGCAGTGCGGTCATGGGAGACGACCTATACGTCATCGCTGGCTCTTATCTTGATGATGATGCAATCATTGGTGGTCCTCCAGCGCGTATCTATTACAACGATGTTTGGAAGTCATCAGATGATGGCGAGACCTGGACACAGATGACAGAAGCCGCGCCATTTGAGCCCCGTGCTGGCGCAGCCGTGGCCGTGAAGGATGGTTACATCTATCTCTTTGGTGGAGAAGAAGGATTCCTTTGTCAAGATTTTCCGTTCTGCAAGCCGCCTTACTTCAATGACGTGTGGCGCTCTGCCAACGGTGCTGATTGGGAACTTGTGACAGCTCGCGCTCCTTGGCCTTCACGGCCTGGACATCAAGTTGTGGTGGCCGATGATCAGTTTGTGTTGTTTGGAGGTTTTGGTCAGAGCGCCGATCCGACCGATCCATTTGGTGCTGGAAACCCGATGGATGTGTGGGTCAGTTCTGATGGAGCCGATTGGCAATTGGCAAGTACCTCACCTTGGAATGCCACCACGCCTGAGGAAATTAAGTATGACTTTGCTGCCTTGGCAGTTGACGGCAGTGGTGATGCAGAATCAGCGATCTTTACCTTTGGCGGCGATCGTGAAACGTTCGACTTTTCTGATCCAACCAATTACCTCAACATCGATAATGATGTTTGGCGATTTGCGGCGCCTGCAGCTCAGCCAACATGCTTTGGGGACATCGATGGTGATGGAATGGTCGGCGTCGGTGACGTCTTTGAGATTCTCGTTGCTTGGGGTCCATGCCAAGATTGCGATGCAGATCTCAGCGGTAATGGCCGCGTTGGCATCATTGACTTCATTCTCGTCTTAATCAAATGGGGCCCTTGCCCAGAATAAGCAACGGTCACATGTACAAAGTGGTCAGGTCGTTTCGCTACTTCATAATAAACGGATTTGAAATCTCTTCTGCAGTTGAGATCCAAACCGTTTTGGTTTGAAGATAGTTGCGAATCGCTTCCTGGCCACTTTCGCGTCCCAGGCCTGATTCTTTGTAACCACCAAACGGCGCCATAAAGCTCAAGGCTCGGTACATATTGACCCAAACGGTACCTGCTTGAATACGCTTTGAAACTTCAAGAGCGCGGCGCATCGATTGTGTCCAGATGCCTGCAGCCAAACCAAAGACAACATCGTTGCCAATGGCGATGGCTTCTTCTTCATCTTTGAAAGGAATCACCGAAAGCACTGGGCCGAAGATCTCTTCTTGGGCGATACGCATGTCATTGCGAACACCGGTGTAGATGGTCGGTTCAACAAACCAGCCATCGCCGCATTCGGGTCGTGTGGCTTTGCCGCCGCCAAGTTCACAGGTGACGCCTTCTTCTTTGGCGATATCCAGGTAGCTGAGCACCTTCTCATATTGAGGATGGGTGGTGACGGGACCAACTTGGGTGGTCATCTCCATGGGATTGCCCATCTGGGCGGTCTTAGCCAAGGCCACGAGTTTCTCGACAAACTGATCATGGATTGACTCTTGCACCAGCAAGCGCGAGCCAGCGATACAGGTTTGCCCAGTCGCTGCAAAGATGCCAGAGATGGCGCCTTTGACGGCGTTGTCCATATCTGCATCATCGAAAACAATGTTGGGTGACTTGCCACCGAGTTCCAGTGTTACGCGCTTAAGCGAGTCAGCGGCGGTGCTGTAGACATGGCGACCGCTTGCCGAGCCGCCAGTGAAGGCGACCTTGGCGACATCAGGGTGAGAGATCAATGCTTCACCGACCTCTTTGCCAAAGCCTGTCACGACGTTGACGACACCTGGTGGAAAACCAGCCTTTTCAAAGAGCTCGATGAACTTCAACGCAGAGGCGCTGGTGAACTCAGAGGGTTTGATGACGACTGTATTGCCTGCGGCCAGTGCGGGGGCGAGCTTGAAGCTCGTCAGGAACAGGGGCGAGTTCCAGGGCACGATCGAGACGCACACGCCCAGTGGTTCATGCCGCGTAAAGGTAAAAGTCTCAGCCTTATCGATGGGAAGTACGGCGCCTTCAATCTTGTCAGCCAAGCCCCCGAAGTAGTAGTACCACTGGGGAATGTACTTGAGCTGCATACTCATCTCAGCGAAGAGTTTGCCATTGTCTTGGACTTCGATGCGGGCCAATTCGTCGGCGTGTTCAGCGATGACATCACCGAGCTTGCGGAGCAGGGCACCACGCTGGGTCGCGGTGAGTCCAGCCCAGTCAGGATTGTGCAAGGCTTTCTTTGCGGCGGCGACGGCCTGATCGGCATCATTCGGATTGCCACGGGCAATATGCATCCATGGTTTGGCGGTGTAGGGATTGACGGTCTCAAAGTATTCGCCGCTATTGGGCTTAACCCACTTTCCATTGATGTAATGGTCAGCTTTGGGAAGATCGGCCATGACGCTGTGCTCCGGAAAAGAGAGGGTTTTTGACAGGGTCAGGCAGTGTACGGCATCGCCAAATGTTTCGCTGTCTGCTCGGCGTCTTATTTGACGTGCTGGTCGACCAGTATGACGTTGCCATCAGGGTCGGCGAGCATAAAGCTCGCGGGGCCAGTGGTTGCTGGATCAGCTTCAGAGATGAAAGTCAGGCCTTCATCTTTGAGTTTACGTTGCAGTTGCCGCACATCGGTGAAGTGCTTTAATGGTTTGGCGCTGCTGTTCCATCCGGGGTTGAAGGTGAGAATCATGCCCTCGAACATGCCCTGGAACAAGCCGATGGTGCTGTTGCCATTTTTGAGCACCACGTAGTTTTCTTCGGGTGAGCCGCCGATGTTTTTAAAACCGAGCTTCTCATAAAAGGCACGCGACGTAGCCAAGTCTTCAACGGCCAGACTGACGGAAAAGGCACCCAGCTCGAGGCTTGATTGTTTCTTTGGTGTATCAGGAGGACAGATGCATCCAGTGAGACAGATCAGTGCTACAGCGAAGGAGATCATGATCAGTGAGTGTCGCATAATTGCCTCTATTTTTTGTTGAGATAGCCGTCGATGAGCGTGGTGAATCGCTCTTATTTTTTCTTTGCGTCGATGCTATCAAGCCAGTTCTCGATGACTACAAGATGTTTTGGGGCCCCATCATCTTCACCTGCTTCAATCGTGTAGACATTGCCGCGATTGTCCATGGTGTAGTGCAGCGCCATTGGTGAGTCGATATGTGGGTGGGGGGTTGCTTGGCCAATCGCAAAAGCACCGGCATCATCAAGAGCGATGGTCGATTCCCAGACGCCCCATTCATCATCCCAGTAGATCAGCGAAAGGCTGCCGTCAGGGTGTTCTACCCAGCGTTGCACGCCGATTGGAATATGGGAGACGACCTGCGTATTTCCATTTGCAGGATTGTAGACATGTAGTTCCGGAACCCCTGTTTCTAAAGTTTGGAAGGAGATGATCTTGCCATCGGGAGACCAGAGTCCATTGCGAGCGCCACCAACACGGGAAAGGACCTCGCTGATCTCACCAGTTTTGAGATCCATCTCCACGAGATATCTCTGGTTATTGGCACTGTTGGGGTCAGGCATATCTGCCATCACACGCTGGTTGTCTAAGCTAAAGCAGCTGGTGTTCATTTCATAGGGATCAGTGAAGTTTCGTACCAGCTCTTTTGATCTTGAGCCATCAACTGGAGCGACGACGTACGCGAGTTCAACACCATTAGGGGTGGTGGTGATTTGCACGCAACCGAGTGTTGAGCCGTCATAGCTCAACATTGGAAAGCAGTAGTCAGCATCATTCTTGGCGAGAATTTTTCGCATGCGTGGTGGGTCGAATGTGCCGCCCCAGATTTCCCACATGCCATCATCTCTGAGCCGCGTCGAACAGATGCTTGAGCCATCACCAGAGACTGCCAGGGCATTGTCATACGGCGCATTGACCAGTTCCGTTGCTTGGGCACCTTCGCCGGTGTTTATCATGATGCGCCGATCAGCGCCTTGCACACCGCCAGGCAGGTAGATCAAAGTGCCATTGTCGGAGATATCGAAAAGCGCGTGAGCTGCGTACTTAGAAAAGAGACCTTGCATGACCGGTTGTCCAGCGTCCAGCAGCTTATGTTCTTTCGGATCATAAGAGGCCACATGCAGTGCATCATTGCGTGTGAAGAACACCTGATCGCCAATGAGCTGTGCGTCACCGGCTCGTTCAACGAGCACCTTGAGTTCGCCAGTCTTCAATGAAGCAGTGGCGAGGTTGATGCTAAACCCTTCATCGTTATATACCGAGACGTACATCAGCACGTGATCATCATCAAACTTCCCAATCAGTCCATCTCGACGAAGATCATTGCTTTCAAGTATGAGCGGGACATGCTTCTTGATATCCCCAGTCTTCGCGTTTAAAAGCACCAGTTCTGGTTGTGCTTGATCATTGAGTGTCTCGACGACCAGCGTCTCTTCGTCAAACCAAACGATGCCTCGTTTTGCAGGGAAGAGCCAGAAGCCACCAGCAAAGTTTGCGGGGCTTTGAATTCGTGCCAGTTCAACAGGCGCGACATCTGAGTCAATTCGACCGCGCGAAATAAGTCCGTTGTAGTTCAGTACGTAGGATTCACCATCTGGTGAAAAAGCGAAACCTGCGAGGCCGGTAAAGTGATGAATGGCGCGGAGTTCATCGGAGTCTCGTGGTCGCACATAGATGCGGAACTCAAGCTGAGGTGGGCCACCTTTTTTCTCACTGGGCACTTCGTTGGTACAAACCAACCTGATGTATGCGTCATCAGGTGTTGAAGAGAACACACCGGGCGTGAGGTGCTCAGGCAATTTGATCGCACGATGGGTCAGTGGTGCTGCTGTCTGCTGTATGGGCGCGATTGGCTGCGATTTGTCCAACCCATAAAGAACACCTAAGGCGATTGCAATAAGCACCGCGACAATCGCGACCGCGAGCAAGGCGGGGCTGCTCCTTTGCTCGGTGATGGTTGCTTGTTCATCATCCTGAAATTCTTGAAGTTCGATGAGTTCCAGTCGTGCATCGCCGATGTCGCGCAGTCGATCTTGCTTCTCTTTGGCCAAGCAACGCTGCAACAGGGCTTTGAGTTGTGTTGGGATGTTTTGAGGGAGCTGCGCCCACTCTGGATCCTTGTGAAGTGTTCGGCCAATGGCATCGACGGCAGAATCTGAAGCAAACGGTGCATTACCGGTGAGCATTTCAAAGAGAATGCAGCCGAACGAGAAAATGTCGGTCTGTTTATCGACCGGTTTTCCGCAGGCTTGTTCGGGTGAGAGGTATCCGACCGTTCCCATCATGGCGCCTGGCCGCGTGGCGCTGGCATCTTGACTGGCTTCTGAGAGTGCCACGAGCGTCGCGCGATCTGAAAGAGACTCGTTGGCATCTTCTTCTGGATCATTTTCGTCGAGGGCCTTGGCCAGTCCAAAGTCGAGCACTTTGACATGGCCACGTTCATCGAACTTGATATTCAGTGGTTTGAGATCGCGGTGGATGATGCCTTGGTCATGGGCATATTCCATGGCGGCGGCAATCTGAATGGCGATGGGTAGCATTTTTCGCCAAGGGATGGCGCTGCGCCGGATCAATTCATCAAGGGTTTGACCGGGGACATACTCAAGAACCACAAAGAGGTGATCGTTATGCTGTCCGATCTCGTAGATGGTGGCGATGTTGGTGTGGTTGAGGGAGGCAAGAACTTTGCCTTCTCTTTGGAAGCGAGCCATGCGTTTGGCATCTAAGGCTGTTGACTCTGGCAACACCTTGATAGCGACATCACGATTCAGTGATTCATCGCGGGCGTGATAAACGATCCCCATTCCGCCCCGGCCAGCTTCGCCGACCACGACATACTTCCCAATTCGTTCTTCAGGCACCGTGCGTCTCCAATGTAGCTGGTACTTCAGTATTGGAAAGGGTACCCGAGTGGGGGAAAGCAGGCCAGATTTTGAGTCGTGCATCGCGAGCAGAGCGTGCTTAGTCGGCTTTGCTGCATTGGCATCGCATCAGCGCTCTTCATTGATACGCTGCTTGATAATCAACCGCGTCATGGCAAAGATGCCGATGCCAACAATGATGGTCACGAAGTAGGGAATGAGCGCCAGGCGAAGATCAGAAGCTTGCCAGTTGGTTTCACTTGCCAGATGCCACATGGGTGCGGAGACGATGATTCCAGCAATAACCAGATAGATCGCTGTAGTGATCCCAAAGAACATGGCCGACATGTCACGATCAAAGAAGCGGGCGATATAGGGTTGGATCATGGTGCCGGTGCCCAGCGTGGCGCCTACAAAGAAGAGCATGGGAATGCTGACCAATATCTCTCGTAAGCTAGAGGTCACAAAGACACAAACAATAAACACACCCAACCCAATACTCATGTTGATCACCACGGCGAGATATTCACCGATGTGTTTTGAAAGCCAGGTGACGAAGTAACCGCCCACTATCACGCCGATGACAAAGACAAAGGTCAGCAGATTGGCGTTGAACTTGCCCCAGCCCAGCGATTTCTGCAAATTGATGTTCCAGATAAAACCAAAGTTTCCAATCGTGGCAATAGTCAATCCAAAAGAAAGGCCACATATCCAGACCAAGGGTTTCTTGAGCAGCCAGATCAAGCGCGTGATCCAGAGACCAATTGAATTGTCTTGGGTAGACGTGGTATTTGGTTTGATGAAGCGCCAGGCCAAGATGGCAATGGGAATCATGACGACGGCCCAGATGATGTATAAGCTGCGCCAACCAATCGCATCGTAGACCAGCCCGGTGGCCATGAG
>JAQWNP010000011.1 GCA_029268515.1 Phycisphaerales bacterium
CGGACGTGGCGGGGGCGGATTTCACGGGCGCAGCGATTGGTCTCCTCAGCGAGCACGTCTTTGAAGGAACGCACACTGCGATCAACGAGCAGTTTGCTGATCAGCCACTGGTACGGGCGCAGTTGCTGCAATCGCTGGCAGACACGCTTCGCGAACTTGGCCTGCTCGAAGAGGCGACTGGTCCACAGGAAACTGCGCTCCAACTACGCAGTGAACACCTGGGCGATGAGCATCCTGAAACGCTGACTTCGATTACCGAAATGGGCAACTTGCTCGGAAACCAAGGCAAGTACGAAGAGGCTTTTGTCTACTACACCGAGGCACTAGAAGGCAAGCGCCGCCTCCTAGGTGACGAGCATCCTGACACACTCACCTCAATCAAAAACATGGGCCACTTGCTTTACTGGCAAGGCTATTACATCGAGGCACTCCCCTATTACATCGAGGCCCTTGAAGGCAGCCGCCGCACGCTGGGTGATGAACATCCCCATACGCTTGGGTCGATCAACGCCATGGGCAACCTGCTCCGGGTACAAGGTAAGTACGACCAGGCAGAGCTGAACTACACTGAGGCGCTTGACGGTCGCCGCCGCCTTCTGGGCAACGAGCATCCGGAAACGCTTGTTTCGATTGACAACATGGGCTCCCTGCTCTTGGAACAAGGCAAGTACGACGAGGCAGAGGTGTACGTTCTCGAGGCACTAGAAGGCAAGCGTCGCGTCCTGGGTAACGAGCATTTTACCACGCTGAACTCGATCAGCGACATGGGCGCTCTGCTCGAAAGACAAGGCAAGTACGACGAGGCGCAGGTGTACTACACCGAGGCGCTAGAAGGCAGTCGTCGCGTCCTGGGTAACGAGCATCCTGACACGCTGAATTCGATCAGCAACATGGGCGCCGTACTCTCTAACCAAGGCAAGTACGACGAGGCAGAGGTGTACGTTCTCGAGGCACTAGAAGGCAAGCGTCGCGTCCTGGGTAACGAGCATTCTGCCACGCTGAACTCGATCAGCAAGATGGGCACCCTACTCTCTGACCAAGGCAAGTACGACGAAGCGGAGGTGTACGTTACCGAGGCGCTAGAAGGCAGTCGTCGCCTCCTAGGCGATGAGCATTCTGCCACGCTGAACTCGATCAGCGACATGGGCGCTCTGCTCGAAAGACAAGGCAAGTACGACGAGGCGATGCCGTACTACGTGGAGGCTCTGGAAACTCGCCGCCGCACCTTGAGTGATGAGCATCCTGAAACGCTGAACTCGATCAACGCCATGGGCAACCTGCTCCGGGTACAAGGCAAGTACGACGAGGCGATGCCGTACTACGTGGAGGCTCTGGAAATTCGCCGCCGCACCTTGGGTGATGAGCATCCTGCCACGCTGAACTCGATCAACAACATGGGTGGGCTGCTCTTGGAACAAGGCAAGTACGACGAGGCACAGGTGTACCTGACCGAGGTGCTAGAAGGCCGTCGTCACGTCCTGGGTGACGAGCATCCTGACACGATTAGCTTGATCGGCAACATGGGCATCCTACTCTACGAACAAGGCAAGTACGACGAGGCAGAGGTGTACTTTCTCGAGGCGCTAGAAGGCCGTCGTCGCCTCCTGGGTAACGAGCATCCTGACACGCTGAGCTCGATCAACAACATGGGCCTCTTCCTCCAATTCCAAGGCAAGTACGACGAGGCAGAGGTGTACTTTCTCGAGGCACTAGAAAGCAAGCGTCGCGTCCTGGGTAACGAGCATCCTGCCACGCTGAACTCGATCAGCAAGATGGGCACCCTACTCTCTGACCAAGGCAAGTACGACGAAGCGGAGGTGTACGTGACCGAGGCGATAGAAGGCATACGTCGCCTCCTAGGCGATGAGCATCCTGCCACGCTGAGCTCGATCAGCAACATGGGCGCCGTACTCTCTGACCAAGGCAAGTACGACGAAGCGGAGGTGTACCTGACCGAGGCGCTAGAAGGTTACCGCCGCGTACTGGGTGATGAGCATTCTGACACGCTGACCTCTATGTACCACATGGGCGTCCTACTCCATGACCAAGGCAAGTACGACGAGGCAGAGGTGTACTACACCGAGGCACTGGAAACTCGCCGCCGCACCCTGGGTGATGAGCATCCCGATACGCTTCTTTCGATCAAGAGCATGATCAAACTCCACGACGCCTGGCATGAAGCAGAGCCAGACGGCGGCCATGACGCCACGGCCGCCCAATATCGAGCCCAGCTTGATGCCATCGAAAACAATTCCAAACAGCCCGAAGCCCCGTAAAGGCTGGCGTATTGGTTACTTTCTTGATTGCTCATAGCCTGCTTGCCGCTGAAAACCACGTTTAAGCCGCTTTCAGAGCCCTGAGACCAGTCACAGAAAATTTATCTCTTTTTTCCAACTAATCGTTTCACCTCCAGCGTGAAACTGACGCTTGTACTAGTGGGTCAGGGAGGCACAACGGTGACTGACTGAGACCCACTTCAAAAGACTTTCTTCTCTCTTCTCGATTCTTCTCTCTTCTCTCTCTGTGCCCCAATGGTCTTCTCAGCCATAGAACAGACAACAACGCCGGCCAAACAGGCTGGCGTTGCTGTTTAACGGAACATCTAAAGCACTTCTGTCTCCAGGCTCTACCATATGAGACATGACGATCGCCGCAGCAGTACAAATGGAACCCGCCTTTGGCCAAAGTCAGCGCAATGTGCAAACAGCACTTGATCTCATCGAGGCCGGCCCCCCAGCCAACCTCTATGTCTTACCTGAGCTTTTTCACTGCGGTTATGTCTTTACCAGCCAGGAAGAAGCCGCCGCCTTGGCCGAGCCTGTCGATGGCCCCACCGTCAGCGCCCTACAGCAAGCGAGCGCCGAAAGGCAATGCACGATCTTTGCAGGTCTTGCTGAACGTGATGATCAGACGATCTACAACAGCTCAGTCTTGATCGATCAAGGCCAGGTGCTCGGCACCTATCGCAAGATTCACCTCTTTGATAAAGAGACGCTCTGGTTCACACCCGGCGCCGCCCCACCGCCGGTCTATCAAACCAGCAGCGGACGACTGGGTCTGATGATCTGCTTTGATTGGATCTTCCCTGAAACAGCTCGCAGCTTAATGCTCAATGGAGCGCAGATTCTTTGCCACAGCGCCAATCTGGTATTGCAATGGTGCCAAAAGGCAACCGTCACCCGATGTGTTGAGAACCATGTGTATACCGTGCTTGCCAACCGCATCGGTACTGAATCACGCGGCGGCGACACCTTGACCTTCACTGGCGCCAGCACCATCGTTGATCCCAACGGACAAGTCCAAGCCGCCGCTCCAGAAGCGAAGGCAACCGTGATTACTGCGGAGATCGATCCTGCTCTTGCCGATGACAAGACCATTGGTCCATCAAAGATCAACAACCTACTGCGTGATCGCAAGCCAGACTTATATTTTCAGCAGTAGCCATTGGCCGATGCGTCTCCGATAACCGAGAACGTAACTGTGCATTTTCACGGGTCGCTGCCACGGCAATATTCGCCAGCATCCGCTGTCGCATGGGCGCTTGGCAAGCAAGTTGCTCCGCAGTCACCCGAAGTACCGGCGCGGGCCAGCTGATAGGACTGCGATCATCAGCAACAGTTTCGCTTAACTCAAACTCCAATAGGCCCCAACCCAGTGGCAGTTCCAGCGGCGCAATCATGCCGGTCGGCGCTGCAATCAAAAGTTGATCCGCTAAGCAATAGCGCGTCATCAAAGCAAATTTAGCATGGCCATAGAGGGCTCGCTCGACCTTCATTAACGCTTGGCGCACATGATCTCGTTGCTTATCTGAAACCCAATGCGAGTGACGGAAGAGCAGCGACTGATCACCCTGGGTTTTGCCAAAGAAGAGTAGCGATTGCCCCGCCTCCATGGCCCGCCCTTCTGCGAGCAACTGCCTTCGCTGGCGAAGCAAGCTTTCGGCGCCACGACGGTCGCGAATAAAGTCAGCCCGCGACTGCTTACATTCGATGATGATGGTCCGACCTGGTTTTGGCCGCCCAGCAAAACCAGCGACATCTGCACGGTAGCGCGAGATCGGACAGCGCACCTCACAGGCCACCGCAGCATAGCCCTGTTGACGTGCGTAGACTGCGGCAGAACGCTTGAGTTGATGATGCTGGTGACTTTCCACAATAAGACCCTCCGAATGGTGTCGCTGATCATCCCCCATCAACTCACTTCGGCAGTTTTGGACCAATCACTCCCAGCTTGGGCGAAAGAGGCGAAAACCGGCTACCTTGATGTTCTATGTCACCACTGCAATTGGCACTGATCGCTGACGTCTTCTATCAAGATGATGGGCAAGAGCGCCTTCTTGCTCGCCTCGAGCAAGCCAAGGCTGCGGGCGCCGACCTAGCGGTGCTTCCTGAGCTTCCCTTGAACCCTTGGTCAGCGGCTACCAAAAACCAAATCGACCATGATGCCGAGCCTCCTTTGGGGCCGCGCCATCAAATTCAAGCAGATGCCGCACGGCAAGTTGGCATTGGCTTGGTGGGCGGCGCTATCGTGCGCGATCCAGAAACTGACAAACGCTACAACACCGCACTTGTGTTTGATCATTCTGGAACGCTTGTGGCGAGCTATCAGAAAGTACATATTCCAGAAGAAGCCGGGTTCTGGGAGTCGAGTCACTATGAATCGGGAACAGCCGCTCCACAACGAATCGATGCCTTTTCGATGCCGCTGGGGATACAGATATGTTCAGACAACAACCGCCCCCAGGGGTGCCAGCTACTGGGCGCCCAAGGCGCTCAGCTCATCGTCTGCCCCCGAGCGACCGAGGCTGCCACGTATTCCATTTGGAGGCCCATCTTTGTGGCAAACGCGCTGACCACCAGCACCTTTGTAGCCTCTGTAAACCGCCCTGCACCTGAACAAGGCGTTCCAATTGGAGGTCCATCAGTCGTGGTCGACCCCAGAGGTCGTATTATTCTTGAATCCCATGAGATGGTCTCAATAATTTCAATTGATCCTGAAGTATGCCAGGAGGCACGGCAAGCCTATCCTGGATACCTTGATATTCGCTGTGATCTCTATGCCGATGCATGGTCAGATCTCGCCAAGACGAAAAACGTCATTAAATCACGCTGGAGCATTCCTTCGCCCCCAGCAAGTTCTGTTTCCTGAGAGGTATTCATGAACACGCACCAGATCCATGAACAAAGAATCGAAGCCCTCGAAAGGCAATTGATCCAATCACGACGGCAACATCGCCTCCTGATTGGCTTGGGTGGAATGGCTCTTGTTGGAATGGCCACCATGGCCGCCACCATGCCTCGCAATGCCGATGTCATTCAGGCTCACCGGCTCGAAATCCTAGACCAAAATGGCGGCTTACTTGCTGCCATTGGGACTGACAAAAATGGTGGCCGACTCGATCTATGGAATAGTTCCGGTGGTAACGTGCTGCGTGCATCCGTTAATGGACATGGCGGTGATTTGGCCATCTGGAACAACCTCGGCGGCACAGCGATGGGCGCATACACCACTGAGTCTGGAGCGACCTTAGGTTTATGGAATGGGCAAGATCAGCGTGCCATTACACTTGCGTCAACCGAATCAAACGCCAGCATCAGCGCCAATGTTGGCGGCCACAGCGCTGAACTGTCCGCCTCGGATCATCTCGCCATGACTTCAATTGCAAATCCCGGTGGCGCCCGGGCAATGCTCGGCGCGAGTGGCGCACTGAATTCTGTCGACATGACACTACAAGGGCCAGGTGGCACAACCGTCTCGATGAGCGCTGCCCATGATCAAGGCACCATTTCACTGGGGCCATCACGATTGAGCCCCGCAGCGGCATTGATCTCAGAAAATGGCACTGCACGGTTTGAAACCCGCCATGAAGATGGTCAGATCACAACCATGCTCGGACATGAAACTGATGGTGGCATTCTGACACTCAATCATACAGACGGACAACACTTAACAGGCATGGCTACTGCTGAGGGTGGCCAACTCCAACTCGGGGCCTCAGACAATTCGGCAGCTGTGGCATTGATTGGCGCTCCTTCGGGCGGACGCATCGACCTGACCAACAGTCAGGGCGATACGGTATCGAGTCTTGGGGTTGATGATACGCAGGGCGGCTTACTGGAGATTCGCAATCAAGGTCAAAAAATTGCTGCTGCAATATCCACCGCCAAAGATGCTGGTGCAATTGCCCTCATGGATAAACGGGGACAAAGAGCTTTTGCTATTGGGGTTGGCCCCGCAGGCGGCATCATGAACCTCATTAATGAACGCGGCGTGCCAGTTGTGCTGCTAGGGCAATCTCCAAATAATCAGGGTGGTGCAATCATCGTCAATAACCAAGGTGGCAACCAGGTCGTTTCGGTGACCTGTGACAGCGATGATGCTGGCGCTATTCGGGTCATGGATGCTGAAGCGAAGAAGTACAACACCGTGCTACCGCGGAGTCGCCCTGGCATGAGTGGCCAATAAGCTCAATACCGGCCTGACAAAAGTAAGAGACCGTACAGATCCTCCCCTCTTTGATCATCAATGGTCAATTTCAAATCCTGCGCGGACAGCTGCCCTGATCTGAGGTACGTTCAAGAGAGCCCACCGGCGCCCCTGGTTGGCGGGCATCGATGGAGGAAATGGAGATATGGAATCTGCAAGGAAGCAACCTGCGCTGCGACTGGTCCGCCCAACTGGATCAGCCGCTATCAGTCAATCCAGCAGTGGCAGACTGAGCGTTGGCGCTGCGCCAGTTGAACACCATGATCCAACCACAGCTGTTGGCCAGGAAAATTGGGCTGCGGCTCAACTATCAGCCAACGACCCCAGATGGGTTCTCGCCCTCCGCACGGTGGCCGAACTCAATGGACCAATCTTGACCAGTGAAGGACGACATCGCGTGCTTCGCAATGCTCAGTCGCTTGGCATTCGCTCTTTTGATGCTAACCTCATTATGGCCTTGGTTCAGGATCGTGCTCGTCGAGGCGAGTCAATTGACCAAACCTGCGGCGCCCTCAAGTTGATTGCAACACCAGCCGCTCAACGGAAACCGCGACTCCCTTGGGTTGCGCTCGTTGGCGTTGTGCTTTCAGTAGAAGCTTTTGGCATCTGGCTGCTCTTAGGCATCTAATCAAACACTATTCTGCTTCGGGGACCAGGTGAACCACGCCTGTTTCGTCACGAGTCGCGGCATCAAGCTCAAGCAAGGTCGCTAAGGCGGCCTCTTGCTCTGCCTGCTTTTTGGATGTTCCCCAGCAGGAAGAAAATCGGCGCGCCCCTATCTCAACCGCAACTTCAAAGGCCTTTGCATGATCGGGGCCTTTTTCATCAAGCACGATATATTGCGGCGTGAGCTCATAAACCCGCTGCGAGAGCTGCTGCAACACAGACTTAAAATTAGACTGATGCCCAGATTCTGCCGCAGCATGAATTCGTTTCTTTAGATTGTTCGTGATCATTTGACGTGCTGGTTCAAGGCCACCATCGATATAGATGGCGCCAATAAGCGACTCATAAACAGCGGCGAGTACTGAGCGAGGCAAGCCACCGCGACCAACCATCCCCTTACCCATACGCAAAAGCTGTTCGAGCCCCATCTCCTCTGCGACATCAGCACACTGATTTCGGCTCACGACTAATGATTTAATTTTGGTCATGTCACCTTCAAGAAGATCAGGGAAGGTCTCATGTAGATACTCGCAGACCACAAGCCCTAGAACAGCATCCCCAAGAAATTCAAGCCGCTCATTACTCTCATGCCTTATGTCAACCAAAGAAGCATGAGTTACCGCACGCTCAAGAAGCGCCTGATCGCGGAATGAATAACCCACTAATTCCTCTGCCGATGAAATATCAGCTTTGTCCATCCAGAATTCCCTTCCAGCAGTCACAGCCATTTCTGACTTGCGACCACTGATTCATTGCGGCCAGATTGCGGCCAGAAATGCCTCAGCAGCATCATATTGGCCCGATTCTAAAGCCTTCTGGATGTGCTCTAGAGACACCCAATGCCTGAAACCCCAAATCCAAAAACGGGGATGCCCCATCGAGGAAGGCTAGGCTTAGGAGGGTCCGAAAAGCTCACTCAGACGACCTTTTCAGTCTATCGACTCGGTCTCCCTATAGGTCTCATGAAATCCTGGGTTCCTCAGCTTTCCTTGACCCAAGAATCCTGTTACCCTGCCACGCCGATTAGAAAGTGCCCCGCGAGCGAGTTGCTCAACTGGCGGGCAGGAGTATTTTGTCATGGCCATGCATTACCCAAGACGAGTGAGCCGCATCAAGAAGGCTCGACAATCCGGTTTCCGGGCACGCATGAAGACCAAGTCTGGCCGTCGCATTATCAATAGTAAACGACGCGTTGGCCGCAAAGTCTCCTAATCGCATTACCAATCGTAAGACCATGCCAGGGCAGGAGCAGCAGAAAACCAGCTGTGTCTGTTCAATAGCGCTCACCATGCCCTCGAAATAATGCACTGAATCACAGATTCAGCCGCCTGAGCCATCGAAGTACCATCAGAACAGAGCTTCCAATCGGCAATCGCTTCGTAGACTGGCTTTCGCTCAGCGAGAACGGCAGCCACCTCCTCAACAACATCAGCCCCAGTCAAACTGGGGCGATCATCTCCCTCAGCCTGCGCCCGCTGGAGCCGAGCGGTTAGCGTCTCCAAAGAGCAATCCAAGTACACCAAAACAGCTTGACCAGCGAGCTGCGCTTCCAAAATGCGCTGCTTTGCTTGTGGAATCATGACGACCCCACCACCGAGCGAGACAATTTGATCGCTGCCCAACAGCACTCTTTTAAGAACCTTCATTTCACCATCACGCCAAGCTTGTTCGCCCAGCTCAGCCCACACCTCTGTCACGGTCGGCTGTTGGAACAAATCAAGAACCAGTGAATCAAGATCGACTAAGGGCCGGCCAAGACTCCGAGCCACAATCCGACCGATTGAAGTCTTACCACTCCCTCTTGAACCTGTGAGCAAAATGTTCATCCCAGTTCCGCTCTCCTCGCGAAAGATAAAACAAACATACTATTCCTGGTCTAATCTAACTTCGTCTTGAACTGTTCGCCCATGCAATTGCACAGAGATAGCATCAATTGACACACCCATCTTGCGTTCAATGCGTTCCAGTACTTCTGACCTAACACGCTCTAACAGAGCGTGCCCAAGATCATCTGGCACATCCTCAAGTGTTGTTTCACGTCCTTCCACTTTGAGGTGCACATGCTCACTAATATTCGCGTCGTAGCGACAGCCACCATCTTTCATTGGCATACGCTGTATTAAACCTGCGTCATGAAGCGCTTCCAACGTGTTATAAACGGTAGCCAGACTCAGACGGGGCATTTCATGCTGAACTTCTGCGTAGAGCTGTTTTGCTGTGGGATGGCTGCGCATCGATCTTAATGTCGAATAGATCGCCTTCCGCTGCCGTGTCCACCGGCCCGCCCCTTCAGGCAGAGAATATTTGTTTGAATGGGCCATCTGCCTCCACACAGGGGTACCAACCAGGCATCACTGCTTCATCGTGACTGAACCACTATTATTGTACTGATCACTCTAACAGGCCAGACCTTTTTCAATGCTAACTTGAAGAGACTCACCTCAACCATGCCTCTAAACACTCTACAAGGCCCCAAACAGATCAATATTGACGCTCTGAAGGGCCAGAAGATAGGCCTCATTGGTTTTGGAAATCAAGGCCGCTCCCATGCGCTCAACCTCCGTGATAGTGGCCTCGAGGTCTGCATTGGCGCCAGAGAAAAATCGATGACGCGAGACGAGGCGGCCGAACTTGGTTTTACCGTCAGTGGTATCTCTGAAACAGTCGCCGCCAGCGATCTTGTCATTCTCTCGCTCCCTGATGAGGTGCACCAAGAAGTATTTACGAACACGATTGAGCCCGCACTCCAAAGTGGCTGCGTCATCGGTTTTCTACATGGATTCTCTGTGCACTTTGGACTCGTTAAGCCACCCAAGGATGTCGGCGTCGTAATGGTGGCGCCTAAAGGACCAGGCATTGCATTACGAATGCGATTTGAAGAAGGCCTTGGGCTACCTTGCCTGCTCGCAGTCCAGCAAGAATCACCCGCTGGCAATGCCAGAGCGATGGCGCTGGCCTGGGCCGCTGGGCTCGGCGCTGCCAATGCGACGGTCGTAGAAACAACATTTGGCATCGAAGCTGAGACGGACCTCTTTGGAGAACAGGGCGTCCTCTGCGGCGGGCTCCTCGCGTTGCTTCAATCTGGCTTCGAAACACTGGTCAAAGCTGGCTATCCACCTGAAATTGCATATCTGGAATGCTGCCAGGAAATCAAGCAAATTGCTGACCTGGTCTTTGAAAAAGGCGTGACCGAGATGCTCAAAGCAATCAGCAACACCGCAGAATTTGGACTCATCAAAGGCCATGAGACGATTAGGTCAGAGCAATTAGCGCCAGGCATGCAAAATCTCCTGGACTCAATCAAAGATGGAAGCTTTGCCCAGGCGATGCAGCAACAACACGCTGATGGAAGCAAGGAAATTCATCGCAATCGCCAGGAGATCGCCGCAAGTGAAATGGAATCTGCTGGCAAAACGGTACGAAGCTGGATGCCATGGCTCAATAATGCAAAGCCATCAGAGTAAACAACGACACCTTCCCTGTTCTAAACTCCCCACTCCAGCAAACAGAACGCTGCGATAGACCAATACTTTGACTGTACTTGATGCCATTATTCTTGGAGTTGTTGAGGGTATTACGGAATACCTACCAATCAGCTCAACTGGCCACCTGATTATTGTCGCCAACCTTTTGGGGCTGGATCAAACCGCCCAAATCAAGGAGGCGGTGGACACCTATCTGATTGCGATTCAGGGCGGCGCGATCTTAGCAGTCGTCCTCCTTTATTGGCCACGGCTCCTTCAAATGCTCAATGGCCTGCGCGGCCGCGATCGCAATGGCCTGAAACTTTTTATCAATCTGGCAATTGCCTTCCTACCTGCTGCCATTATGGGCGTCCTACTCGCAAGTGCGATTGAGTACTGGCTCTTTAGGCCAGTGCCAGTATTACTTGCATTGGGCCTTGGTGGTGTGGCAATGATCATCGTCTCACGCTGGCAAAAGTCTCACTACAAGCTCGTCGATAGCGACAGCGATCAAGCCCAGAATATGTTTACTGAGCTAGACGCACTTTCCTGGAAACAATCGCTCTTCATTGGCCTTTTACAATGCGGCGCCCTTTGGCCTGGAACCAGTCGCTCCATGATGACTATTCTTGGTGGCCTTTTTGTAGGCCTTCGGCCTCGCCATGCTGCTGAATTTAGTTTTCTCTTGGGGCTACCAACGCTGACTGGCGCCTGCGTTTACAAACTCTTCGGCCACTTCTACAAGCCCGGCCCCAGCCTCTTTGAAACCCTGGGCCCGATCGCAGTCATTGTTGGCTTTGTTGCAGCAGGCCTCTCAGCCGCGTTGGCCATTCGATGGCTGGTGGGCTATCTCAACCGCCATAGTTTTGCGATCTTCGGTTGGTATCGAATTGGGCTGACGGTGATTATGACGGGCCTGATACTAGGTGGAATCATTGCCATAGAGCAGCCCGAGGAACAAGCACCCTTCTCACCAGTCGCTCAGGGCAGCACCATGACAATGCCAACACCAATGACCAACAGACCAAACATAATGCGCAGCTGGCGACCGGGCACTTTATTGGCTAACCGAGCGCCCAAGAACGCCCCCAAGATTGAGCCGCCACCTGCAGCTGGAAGTGCTGGCCAGAACACATACCCCAGCGTTCCGGGCACATGAACATCAGACCACCCCGTCATAATAAAAGCAATGGTGCCAACCACAGCAGCACATGGCGTAAAGCTTGAACTAGTGCCACTGACTTTGGCTTGCGGCAATCCCTCGTAGGTCAACCAGGGCACACTGAGCGCGCCACCGCCAACACCAAGTAACCCAGATTTAAACCCTGCGGCAGATCCAATCGACGCGCAAACCTTCCGACTCGGCATCGGTCGCTGGCGTGGTGTCACCTTAAACCCAAAGATCATTAGGTAAGAAACGATAAACATGACGACGCCAAATATTAACTGAAGCACTCGACTGTCTAATTGATCTGAAAGTATTGCTCCAACAATCACCCCAATGCTCATGCCCAAGATAACGCGCCGTGTGATAAGCCACACAATGTTCCCTTGACGTGCATGCGAAATAACGCTGCCAGCCGAAGTCGCGATCATCACACAGAGCGAGGTTCCCGAAGCCACTTGCATCCGTATTTCCTCTGGAATGTCTAAAAGCAGAAAGATCAACAAAAGCGTCGGCACCATGATCATGCCACCACCGATACCAAGCATTGCAGCGATCCCCCCAATCACAATGCCGCTTAGAACCATGAGTGCTAACGCAATACCTAAATCCATTGATAAACGCTTCCTTGATTCAACCTTGCATCAAAATCACGACGAACGTGAAGTGTCGCCAACATAACATAGCTATTTATATACCAACGAGCCGTAACCGAAGACGATCTAAGTGGTCATATCGACCAACCCCAATACGCGGCAGCGCCGTAGCAGGCGCCTCCGGAAACACCAACCGGTCCTCTAGGATCGTTGCAGAAGAAAAGCCCTGTGCCTGTAAAATGTTCATCAGCTCTGGGGTATAATTGCCGTTTGGATAGGCAAAATGATGAACAGGAAGGCCGGTCCAAGACGTCAGTAAATCGCGGGACCGAACAATGCTGGTCTCAGCGTCTTGCAAAGGCAACTGATCAAGCAGCTCATGACCATGGCTATGCGCCCCGATCGTGATCATCGGATGCCGGGCCAAGCTTTGAAGTTGTGGCAAGGTCATCGGCTCAAGGGGCGCAAACCCCGTGGCCTGCGATCCCACTTGGCCCACAACCTGATCGGCCAATGCATCGCGCTGTCTCGTTGGTTGTTCTTTGATTGCCTCCAAGATCGGTCCAATTTGCTGCCAACGCTCTTTGCCCCGTACCGGTCCAACTGTCCAACGACTCAGCCCTTGCGGTGTCAAATCAATCGTTAGCGGGCCCGCGACCTGCAAGGCGTTCATAATCCGGTCAAACCAATATGCGACGCCGGTTTCGATCTGAGATGTCGCCACATAAACCGTAACAGGCAGATTTTCGGCTTCCACCACAGGTAACAAATGATCGTAAAGCCCGCGTTCACCATCATCAAAGGTCAGCACAACACGCGGCCGAGACCCCGAAGCGCGTTCTAAAAGCGCCTGATCAAGCGTGATGATGTCGTAATCTTCTCTCAGCATCGCGATCTGTGCGAGAAAAGCTTCAACCCCTAAAACCGTCCAAGCATCCAGCTGTTCCGCCATCGGCCGCAAGGTGTGGTAACACAGCAGTGTTATTGGATCACCGCGATGGGCCCGGCGCCTGAGGACGCTATAGACCGGCCGGGTTGCCAGACCCCATAGGGCCGCACGCTTCAGCATCACACTAATCACCCAATCTAGTTTGAAATTTTCCCCGCAGCCGCGCCGCTTCTGTTGTGACATCATGCATACGTTGCACGCGATCAAAACCTGCCTCGGCAAACTGACTGATTTCACTTTGAGACATATCGGCACAGGCACACATCGCTTCTACGAGAGGGGCCACCTGCCCAGCTGGAACAAGCCATCCCGTTTCTCCATCTCGGACCAGCTCTGGAATGCCTGCTATATATGTTGAAATCACTGGACGGCGACCTGCCATTGCCTCCATGATCACCACTGGCAATCCTTCGGTGAAGCTTGGATGCACCAAGGCTCGTGCACCTTGCAGTTCCTGTTGCACCTGATCAGACGTCACCCATCCGGCCAGCCGCACAGACTTTGCCAACCCAAATTTCGCAATACGCGCTTCGATTTGGGCGCGCATCGGACCATCCCCCGCCAGCACAAGACGCGCCTCAGGAATGCGCGCATGCACCTCTGCAAAGGCATCCAAGAGAACAAAATGCCCCTTTTCCGGACTGAACCGCCCCACACTCAGAAATACCGGTGCATCTGACGGTGGAGTCGCGGGTGCGGCAAACCGTGATTTTGCCAGCCCGCACCTGACCACTTCGACCTTCTGCCATAGGGCGTAGGGAGTGTGATACATGATCTGGCTGGCAATATACGCGCAAGACGCCGCAACAAATTCTGCATGTTCAACCTTGATCGGAAGGGCTTGATGTTTGGGATCGTCAAGGAACTCTTTCCCATGAATTGTGAAGCTATACCGCGGACCACCAAGCGCCTTGATCAGACAGGCAATCTCGGCAGGATTTGTTCCAAAATGCGCATGGATATGCGTCACATCGCTTTTTTTCAGCCAAGTCAAAATACGGCAGGCGTGTGCTAGATAAATCAGATGGAATGGCCAAGACCTTTCATGGTTTCGTGACATGCGCAGCGCCAATTTTAAGGCCCGCGCAAACGCCCACGGACGGCGCAGCAGCACACGAACCGTTGACATCGCAAGGCCCTTTATACCGTGCCGAAGCGTGTGACGGGTTTTATCAAGCTCTGCCAAGTCAAGCGGGTCAACAAGTTCACTATCCCACCCGCGCAAAGCCAGACGGATTACCTCAACACCTTCGGCTTCCAGTGCGTGAATTTCCCGCCGAATAAACGTGTGACTTACCGTTGGGTAGAGATTGACTAAATAGGCAACATGCATCGTGAAAGCGAGGCTCCTGATTGACGCGAGAAGGTCCAATTGCTAGCGCACATTAAGTCAGATCATGGGCTACTTCGCAACCTAGCACGATGTTCGCTTATGCCACTGCCGCATATGAAAGGGAATCCCCGATACGGCGATCGACGATCTGATTGGGAATATCGCCCCCAAAAACCACTAAGAACTATGAGTGCTAAAGCAATACCTAAATCCATTGAGAAACGCTTCCTTGATTCAACCTTGCATCAAAATCACGACGAAGGTGAACTGTTGCCAAGAGAACCCAGCGCTGAAATTAAATCAGCTTCATCCCAGACCTCAACACCCAAAGATATTGCCTTTTCAAGCTTTGATCCAGGAGATGCGCCAGCAATGACGACATCGGTCTTCTTTGAGACAGAACCTGAAACTTTTGCGCCAAGCGACTCCAGTTTCTCGGCCAGACTGGCTCGAGAAAAACCATCAAGTGAACCGGTTAGCACGAATGCCTTTCCACTAAAGATCGATCCAGCAGCAGACGCTCCATACGAATGGCTACTGAGATCAACACCCAGCTGATCGAGTTGCGTCAAGATATCGCGCCCCTGCTCTGATGAAAGATAGTCATGGAGGACTGCAGCCGTGACATCGCCAAAATCTGGCAGCGCCTTAAGTGACATCTCACTGGCCTGTAACAATGCCTTGGCGTCGACAAAGTGAGAAGCAAGCGCCTTTGCAGCGGTCGCACCGATATGCCGAATACCAAGCCCAGCGATGACTCGAGCCAACCCCCGCCCTTTGCTGGATGCGATACCGGCAAGCAAATTATCAGCACTCTTTTCTGCCATTCTCTCAAGCGACAAGAGATCTTCTTTCTTCAGTCGATAAATATCTGCAAAGTGGGCAATCAGCCCAGCCTCTACTAATTGGTCGACAAGCTTGTCACCCATACCATCAATGTCCATTTGCGAACGGGCAACAAACCACTTGACCTTTTCCCGAAATTGGGCAGGACACTCGGGATTCACGCAATAAAGCTTCGGCCCCTCTTGTTCAACCACACCCTTGCAATCAGGACACTTGCGAGGACCGTTTATTTTTGTTTCTTTTCCACTGCGATGCGACTCTATACTTCGGACAACTTGAGGAATGATCTCGCCAGCTTTTTCAACGACCACTCGATCTCCGACACGGATATCTTTACGATGAATCTCTTCGATGTTATGCAGGGTTGCATGACTCACCGTCGTACCGGCCAAGGAAATCGGCTCCATAGTCGCACGAGGCGTCAATGTACCGCCTTTGCCAACCTGCCATTGCACTTCAAGCAGGGTTGTTTCAGCCTGCTCAGCAGGATACTTAAAAGCAATACACCATCGCGGAGCCTTACTGGTTGAACCCAGTTGCTCTTGCATCGCAAAGCGGTCAACGCGAACGACAACACCATCAATACCGTAACCCAGATCACCACGTTCACTTGCAAACGTATCAATATACTTGGCCACCGCAGCAATATCTTCTACCGGATCTGTTGCTGCGACTGTTGGAAGCCCGTACTGACGACAAGCCACCAGAAACTGGCTGTAGCAAGACATTGCATCGTTTGAATCTGCCTGCCCACGACCATGAACAAGAAAGCGGAGCTTTCTTTTCACAACGACAGCTGGATCAAGGCTCTTCAGTGTTCCAGCAGTTGCATTTCTTGCGTTGGCAAACAATTGCTCACCATCATTCTCTCGCTGCTTATTGATCCTTTCAAATTGCTCATTATCAATAAACAACTCCCCACGAACCTCAAACGAGTCAGGAACGGTGCGCCCCTCAAGCACCAGGGGCACGCTTCGAATCGCCTGCACCTGCCTGGTCACATCATCTCCACGCGTTCCGTCTCCACGCGTCAATGCTTCTGCGAGCTGACCTTCTTCATACCGAAGACTTACCGCGACACCATCAATTTTTGGGTCGCAAACATATTCAATCGCACTTGAATCGCCCAAACCCTTTCGGACACGAAGGTCCCAGGCCTCAACATCATCAATGCTGTATGTATTATCAATAGACCGCATCGGCACCGCGTGCTTCTTAGAAACGAAGCCGGCAATTGGCTCACCACCAACCCGTTGAGTCGGACTGGCAGCATCGTATTGATCTGGATTTTGCGTTTCAAGTTCCTGCAGCTCGCGCATTAATTCGTCGTATGACGAATCAGGCATCAGCATCTCAGCATCGACATAGTATGCACGATCAGCAGCGCGAATTTGCTCACGCAACTCTTTGACACGCCTCTTAACGGCCTGTGTTGTCATTCGCGCCGTCACCTCACACCAATGGTGCGATCATTCATCACCCGGCAGTGGCGTGGCCGAATCTGCACCAACAGGTTGCCACATACCACGAATCCAGGAAACACCATTTTTCAGTGGTGTAAACTCATAAGTCAGAATCACACTGTCGTAGGGCAAACTCACTGCTTGCGGTGACATCACTCTTCGTGTCTCCCCAACTGCAGCATAACCCGACGCAACGATTTCAACTTCCTCGCCTAATTGAATACCGATCATCACCTGGCCACCAGAGATTTCTGCACCGACGTGAGCCATACGGGTTTTTGGTGATATCGGGAATGAAACTTCAAACTGTGCGCCCACCGGAAAATCAGTCACTGCGTAGGCGGTTCCCTTGGGCATATTGCCCACCGGTGATGGACTCTTGTCTCCGCTCGCCTTGGTTGGCACAAAGCTCACATTCATCGTTGGAAAACGAACAACGCTGGATGCACCCGCTTGGCTAATCGTTGCATCCACCAGTGCGGCTCGATCTTGTGCTGACACATCGGTGGAACTCGGCATCGGTGGCGCCTCATAGCCACTGACAACTGGTGAATTGATGGTGACCAGCACCATGACGACAAGCGTGCCCAGGCACACAACAAAGCTCCCAATCCAGGCCAGGATATTGGCTGCACTCAAGTGCGATTTACTGCTCATATGGCATTCCTTTCTACAGCCCGCAATGATCAGACGAGCAGAAGATAGCAGGCACAACGGCTTTCTGTGGGCCACAATTCGATTCCAGGAAACTTCAATTTTTCTCAAATCCAACAACAAGGCCTCCATCTCAACCAATTCGCCCCAATCCGCCGATAGAAGAGCCACCCAGGAGCTGGATCGTCTGGCCCTGGTGATGGGCCCTGAGCTCATCCTCGAAATTCGGGGCAGAACCCTGCCTGGCGAGACTCATTCGGAGGTCATTTTGAGCGTATCGATTGCATTCCAGAGATCTCACAACTCAATCAGCCGCCTTTGGGCTGCCAGTTTCCTATCAATTGCTTTATGTTCAACAGCGTGGGCTGATCTCGCAGGCGAGATCGCCGCTTGCATCGATCGAGCCAACTTGGGCAAAGCAACCATTTCAGTCTCAGTCGTTGATGCCGATACTGGTCGTCGTCGAGCCAGCCACCATGGAAGCAAGAGCATGCTCCCGGCGAGCAATATGAAAATCCTCACCACGGCTGCAGCACTTGACACACTGGGGCCTCAATTCGAATTCCAAACCAAGTTAATCTGGGATGGCAAAAAACTAATGGTGGTCTCAGATGGTGACCCCTCGCTCGCTGATCCCGAACTGGCTGACGAGCTGCGAAGAATCAACTCCAATTGGGGACAACCCGACGCACTGGTCAACGCATGGACTGAGGCAATCAGTAGGCACCAAATTGGCCAAATCGACCAGCTGGTTATCGACGACCGTATCTTTGACCGGCAGCTCAGTCATCCAGACTGGCCTGCCAATCAGCGACTTCGTCATTACCAAGCACAGGTCAGTGGATTCAACTATCACCTCAATGTATTGCACTGCTACCCACGACCTGCTGGCACCGGCAGGAATGATGTATCACATGTTGAACCCAAGAGTCCTTGGCTGAGACACACCGATAAGACAAGAGCAGATCGTTCTTCAGATGCCCCCTCTGGCATTGCGGTCACCCGACCAGACACTTCGAATACGCTCACCTTCACTGGTAATGTCAAGTATGTCCAGCGGGATCCACTGCGTGTCACGATGCATGATCCACCAAACTTCTTCGCTGAGCTACTCGCCCATCGGCTTACCGCCAGTGGCACGACCGTCAAGCAAACAACCACAGCGACAGCTTCACATTTGCCGGCTCGCGGCACCCTCATCGAGCCAATTGCAATGACACCATTGGCGACTGTACTAACACGATGCAACAGGGACAGTGAAAATCTCTACGCTGAGGCATTACTCAAACGCATTGCCTTCGCCACCACCGGCAAACCCGGCACATGGCCAACTGGCTGTGCCGTTATTCGATCCACAATACTCAATCGTATTCCCAGCTACAGCGGCCCTCTCGTTGTCGCAGACGGCTCAGGACTCAGTCGCCGCAATCGCGTATCGGCGCAGCTCATGACCAGCTTGCTTCATTCTATTCATCAAGACGACCGCGTCGCATCAGTGTTTCTTGAAAGCTTAGCGCTGGCTGCCTCAAGTGGCACCATGAAGAAGCGATTCAGAAGCTGTGATCTGCATAGCGCCATGGTACGAGCAAAGTCTGGTTACATCCGAGGCGTCTGCTCACTTTCTGGATATGTCACGGCACCCAACGGTCGCACTTGCTGCTTTAGCATTCTCATTAATGACCTCCAGAAACCACTGGGAACGGCGCAACGTTTTCAGGAGAAAATCGTGGCCCTCATTGCGAAAGATCTGAGTACATCCCAGTCATTGACAGCCGTCGAAGGTGGATGATTTTTCGCCTCCAACACCTCGCATCATAAAACCAACTGTTCAGCCATCCGCTGCAAGCGATTGCTCGACTTCTTGAATAAGCTTCTCACCAATATCAGGCGAAAAGCCGCTGTGATGAGCAATGATTTTTCCTGCACGGTCAATGACGAATGTCGAAGGAATTCCTGAGACACCCCACGCCTGAGCTGTCTGACTTCCTTCATCAAGCAATACCGTGAGATCAAGCCCAAGCTGGTCCCATACCGCATCAATGGCATCACGACGTTGTACGCCACGATGCCGCTCCATGGTATTGACTGCGAGCACCACCAGTGGCTTATCCTCTTGCCTGGCCCATTCAGCAACTTCCTGTAAATGTGGCAAGGCCCGACGGCAAGGTCCGCACCAGGTCGCCCAGAAATCCACGATGACGATTTCACCGCGTAAGTCAGCCAGATTGACGAGCGGACCAGTGAGCATTGGCAATTCCAATGCCGGCGCGGTGTCACCAGCTGCAACAGCCACACCACCATTGACATTCATTTTTGCTCCCGGTCCCAACGAAGCCACCAGATCGGTCCGCTGCCGGCGCTCTGGAGAGAATTGAAGTGCATCATCCAGTACCGTTGAATCCACTGCTTCGACTTGATGACGCTGCCGATAGATCAACACACTATCCGCCGCTACTTGTGGGCCAGCGGACATTCGAAGCGTGCTTTCCTTGAGGAGCCCTGTCTTTGGATCAATGGATAATTCTAAATGCCGACCTATTCCAGTAAAGACAATTGTCTTTTTCGTAATCTCACCCTGTTCATTTGTTTCAATATCAGTCGCATCCAGCTTCATTGCTCCCTGACCAGGCGCCATCCGCGCAAACATATCAGGACTGACCGACTGGGCCAATAACAACTCAACATGGGGATCTGGAATCGAAAGCCACAAGTCTCGCAGTGCCGCCGCGAGCTGGGCACCTTGATCTGCCTGGCTAAGTGAACGCTGATAAAACCGACCTTCAGTATCTTGATGCGTGATGGTGATCTGGCCTGGCTCGACCCGTGTGACGTATCCACCAAAAGTAGCGACCGCCCGACCATGAGCATCACCAATCCAAGTGATTTGCTTCACCTTGGCACGACCCTCTTGGCCCTGTGACTGAACCACCACCTCAATCTCAGTCTGCACCTGCCATGGCCCTTGATCACGATAAGTGGTGACCAACTGCGCAAGGGCAGCATCCATTTGATCTTCCTGTCCAACGGCCGTCTCAACGCCCACGGCGGCAAGAAGGAGCACGGGACCCAACATACATAAGCGGAATATTCGCAACCACAGCCTCCTCATTGGCAATGCCAAAGATTACTTACTTTCTGCAAGAGCCTCACTGATTGCTGTCTTCCAGAGCTTCAAATTATCAGGACTATATCCCTTGTGCCGCCAAGCAACTTTTCCGTCCTTACCAATAATCACCGTGTCGGGAATCGATCGAATGCCCCAGTCACGGCTGACCGGGCTACCCGTTCCCAAAAGAGCGGGCATTGTAAAACCGTTCTTCTTCCAGTACTCCGAAACCGCTTTTTCAGTCGCCGTTGGAGTCATGCGTTCCATAATATCTACGGCATAGACCTCAACAGCACCGCCTTGCGACTGCGCCCATTTCGAAAGCTCTTCGAGCATGGGAAGTCCACGTTTACAGGGGCCACACCATGTTGCCCAGAAGTCCAAAAGAACAACTTTTCCCTTGAGCTCGCTCAAGGTCACTTCATGACCATCGAGTGACTTGAGCTTAAAGTCCGGCGCGACATCATTGACTGCCACAGGCGCCAAGAGCTCTCCAATAGATTCAACGATCCGCTGCTCACTTGTTGCACTCTTGACAAGATCTTGTGGAAGCTTGTCCATGATGGTGGACTTGATCACAAATCGTGTGACATAGTTCGTGTTTTCATCTTGCGTTCGCACGATGATCCCAGTTGGAAGATTGGTCAATGGTGAAATGGTGACCAACATTGAAGCCGGCTTCTGATTCTGCGAGCCCTCACCGGCGAGTTCGACTTCATACTGCATCACCTGCGTGTCGGTACTGGTATCTCCTGAAGCAACAACCTGGAGTTTGTTTATTTGCCCCTGTGACATTGCCTCCAATGCATCACTCATCGGAGCACCCTCATGCATCAGCAACTGAAAGACAACCGGTAGGCCGCCCAAGTCTGCCTGAATCGACTCCATCAATGAGCCCGCCTGTGGTCTCACCAGAATACGGCCAGGTCGACTATCTGCTTTGGCGTGAAGTGTCCCTTGATGAATGCGCACCGCTCCACCATCAAACTCATAGAGAAGATCTTCTTGACCGCCAAAAGCAAAGCGATAAGTCTTGCTATCGATGGTGCCGCCTGTCCTACTCTCTTTTTTGTAAAACTCGTTTGTAACGGTGACCACTTCACTAATGGCAGGCGCTTTTCGATAAGCTTCTTGCATATCATTGAGCCATGCTTCGCCTCGAACAATAGCGGCCTCGGTCTTCTCTCGTTCATCAGCGCTGACCCCACCAGACAACGAGAGAACAAGGACCGTAAAACAAATACCTGACAGTGCTTTCATACCAGACTCCTGAATGCATGATGAGATCGACCTAGGAAAGAAACGTTGCTTCCAGATAGTAGCAACCGACTTCATGGAACACTCTATAGACGCTGAAACAGTTCCTTTATTGCCAGTCCCAGTGTGGGATGTACGAATTCAGGGTCAATTTCATTGAGCGGCCCCAACACAAACAAACGCTGGGCCAATCTGGGATGGGGCAGAGTCAAGGCTGGATCATCCATGACGACTTGACCAAAAAACAAGACGTCTAGATCAATGATTCGAGGCCCATTACGTACATCCGTGGTCCGATCCCGCCCCATCTGATGCTCGATGTCAAGACAGTGCTCCATCAGCTCTAAAGGCTGCAGCTGGGTTTGGACCAGCGCTGCACAATTCAAATAGTTTGGCTGCGGCGGACCTACTGGCTCTGTTTCGATCACCGTGCTGCATCGAATCACATGACAAAGACCGTTGGCTTGGAGTTTTTGAAGAGCCTGTTGAATAACGGCCTCTCGGTCCCCGAGATTACTGCCTAGTGCAATATGCGCCTGGCCTGTCATAGCGAATGCCCCGACACTTCCCAAAGAAGTGGCTCAGCAGGCTCAATACCAAGCAGGTACAAGCGGCAAATCTGCAAAGCCGCATTAACAGTACGCTCACGCACCTGGCTCCGGTGTCCAGAAAAGCAAAACTGCCTCACGGCCACATGTTCAGGATCAGATCGCCGATCACACAATCCAATGAAGACCGTGCCCACTGGCTTGCTTGTCGAACCTCCTGTCGGACCTGCAATACCTGTCACGGACAGCGACAAATCACTTCCTGCCAATTGACAGGCTCCTTTGGCAAGACCAATAGCCACTTCTTGAGAAACGGCACCGGGCCCTCCATCTTGCATGAGCGTTGGATCAACACCTAACTGCGTACATTTCATCTCATTGCGATAAACGACCCACCCACCAACATACCAAGCACTTGAGCCTGCCACATCAACCAGTGATTTACCAATCCAGCCACCTGTACAAGACTCTGCCGTGGATATCGTGAGCTTTTTCTCGTCAAGCAATTCCCCCACGACCTTCGACAATGACCGATCCTCACAACTGAAAGCCCAAGGTGACCACGCCTGCTTAATCCTTTCGACACACGTCTGCACCATCTTTGAAGCGACATCAGCTGAACCCTGCGCTCGCGCCACTGCATGCAAAATCCCATTACGAGCCGTTAGTCCAACACTTGGCATTTGCCCGCGATCCATCAGAGAACCCAGCCGCTCGCCAGCCAATGCCTCCGGCATACCAAAGGCAAAGACGCCGCCCGAAATATTGACCAATGCATCGGCGTCACCACGAAGAATCACATCCCTGACATCGTTGAACATCGTCTGCATTTCAATGGGAGGCCCCGGCAACGCCAGGACTTGAGCACCATTAATCTCTCCGAGCAACCCAGGTGCTGTACCGCAGGTATTGCGAACACATTTCATACCATCTGGGCGCATTGCCTGACTACGGTTGCTGTCAGGCATCTCCGTACCACGATCAGAAAACCACTCTTGGAGCGAAGCCAATGCCTCTTTGTCTTCCTTGAGTGGACCGCCGCCAGCTGCCGCAAGTGCTTCCCGGGTTAAATCATCAGCTGTTGGCCCCAAACCCCCTGTGACAATGACCAAGTCAGACATTGCCGCCAACTGACTGATCGCTGTTGAAATTTGATCTTCGTGATCACCGACAAGGCGGGTCTCATAAACAATCACACCATGCATTGATAGCTCACCAATGAGCCAAGGCGAATGTCTATCTTGAGATGAGCCAGCAAGCAGCTCGTCACCAATAATCAACAATCCCGCCTTCATATCAACACTGCTCCAAGCACTTCAGACTGTCGCATCGCTACCGACCGCATGCACGATGATTCTATTGGTTTTTCCTGACCGCCCCACCGGCTTGCCTGTCATGATGACACAACGGTCGCCAACAGACACCCAACCATGCTCTTGTGCAATTGAATCAACAAGCGCGACGAGCTCATCAACACTCCCTGGCTGGGCAATCCGAATTGGAATCACACCGCGTAACAAACACAATTGCCGCGATACATATTCTTGTGATGTCATCGCAAGAATTGGAACAGAAAGATTGCTTTGACTGAGGCTGAGCGCTGAAAGTCCACGTTCTGACCAGACCGCAACGAGTGACGCACTAATGTCTTGGACAATGGTGTGCACACCATGAGCGAGCCCAACAAGCGTATCTCGCTTACGTAGCACCTGTGGAGCAGCCGATACTGGAGGACATGTTGAAATAAATGCTTCCATTGTTTCAGCAATGCGTCGCATCTGTTCAACCGCCAATGCTGGATACTTTCCCACTGCTGTCTCACCTGACAACATCACCGCATCGGCCAACTGAGCAATAGCATTCGCAACATCGCTCGCTTCAGCTCGAGTTGGTGTGGGATGCTCGATCATCGACTCCAGCATCTGCGTTGCCACAATGCAGGGCTTCCCATTTGCGTGCGATAATTCAAGAAACTGACGTTGCAACACTGGCACTTGCCGACAATCCAATTCAACACCAAGGTCGCCGCGAGCAATCATGATTGAGTCCGTCACTGCGAGAATCTCTTGAAAATTCTCCACCGCCTGCTTGGTTTCGATCTTAGAGACAATGGCCAGTGGTTCTCGAACTGGTTGACAGCACTGCCCCTCTTCTTCTAACAGCGATCGCAGACGGTTCACATCATCTGCATTTCGCACGAAGCTCATGCCAACAAAATCCAGGCCATTTTGCACGGCCCAACTCGCACACTGCCGATCTCGTTCACTCAATGAGTCGACACTCAAGTCTGTATCAGGAAGGTTAATTCCTTTATGCGAAGAAATCCTGCCCCCTGCAGTCACGCGGCAAGAAACCCGATCAGGCGACGTCTCAATAATCAGCATTCGAATTAAGCCATCAGCAACCAGTAGACGATGTCCAACATGAACGTCCTCACCAAGCGGACGATAGGTGGTTGAAAATACATAATCATCGACTGCGGCCGCTGGACCTTTGTGATCACGATCAAAGTGTATTAAGTCACCAATCTCCACGTCAAAACCATCACCTGGCACTTCTCCCACGCGAATCTTAGGGCCTGGAAGGTCACCTAAAATAGCGACAGGGTAACCCATGCTCGCTTCAACTTTTCGTATCGATGAAACGGTCTTGGCATGGTCGTCAAAAGATCCATGACTGAAATTGACACGAAATACTGATACGCCGGCCTCGAGAAGCCGACTGATCATCTCTGGATTGGAAGATGCAGGACCAAGCGTTGAGACGATCTTTGCTAATGGTCGAATGCGTTGTGGTGAGCCACTCATGCCTTTGCTTTACTCCCTCTATTCAGCCCTGCTGCTGAGCCATTTCAATAATCCGCTCACAGTTCTCTCGTACAAAGACACCAAATTGCTGACGAAGCATATCAGCGGGATCTGCATTGAGATTCCACATGCCGTCAGGCCACCAGGCCCCCTTCATAATTAAGCCTGTTGACTCATCCGAAACATTTTTCAGATAACCACGGTTGATGACGGGCAAGTTCGCTGAATCTGCGAGCGACAAGAGCTTGCCATCTGGCGTCAACACGCTTGGCATTGAATCGAATAACTCCAACATCTGCTTGAGTTCGGGATCGCTGACATCGGCTGCCGTTACGAAACCCAATTCCGTCGGAAATCCTGGATGATTAATGATGGCTGCCCACGCCTCTTCAAGTTCGGTACCTGAATCAATGGCCATCGCACCGAAAATGATGGCAATGAATGACCGAGCATCTGAAATTGGATGTTCGATTGGTGTTGCCATTTCAAATGGGTTGACTTGATCGACGAAACGACTCATGTATTGCTGATACATTCCGCGCAGGGCGGGAAGTCGACGCAACTCAAATTGCAGTGGCCCAAGCTCATCACTTGAATCGTCATCAACACGAAACTGCCACATCGCCTGGCCTTGGTCAGAGAGGGCAAACTGCACAAAACGTCTCGCCAGCTCTGGGTGAGGCGGGTTATGAAGCATTGAAATTGGATCTGCATCAATCAGTGTCTTGCCGGCCGGATCGATATAACCAATTCGATCATGACCTGTGGCTTGCCGCACTGCTTGGGCCTCATACCGACCAAAAAAGTCAATACAGACACCCATCGCAGCATCACCCTGACTGACTTCAGTTGGAACTTTCAATGAACTTGCAGCAATACTCCTTGCGTTGGCCGCAGCCCGACGAAGAATTTGCCAGCCACGCAACCACCCCTCACGCTGTAAGATTGCCTCAAAGGCGGTTGTCACTGAGCCTGACTGAGCTGGATTCACAAGAGCAACCCAAGACAGCAGCTCAGGCTGAGCAAGATCAACCCAGGTGGTCGGATCTTTTAGGTTCAATTTCCTTAGAACATCGCGGTTGTACACAATACCGAAGGCAGAGAGCGCCGCTCCAAACCAATAACGCTCAGGATCATAGAGCCGACCGCCACCAATCTCGTTGGGACCGTAAACCGAATCCAGCCAAGATTGTTCAAAGTCGATCGGTGCCGTAATTGATTGGCCAGCAACACCTTTTTTGAGTTTGCTGTGTTCGTAAGAGCCCCCACCAAAAACGAGATCTGCCTCGCCACCAGGCGACTCACCTCGCTCGATCGAACTCGTAAACTGAGACACAAGCATCTTACGAATTTCACTTGTACCACCAGGCACGCTCCATGCAATTCGAGCTGGCGTGCCATAGTGCTCTTGGTGCCACTTTGAAAACCCTTGCTCAAACTCATAACGAATCTGTTCGTTATGGGGTGTCATGATCACCAATGTGGGAATGTTCTCATCGATTTCACCGACTTTGGGCCGGAAGGCAAACGGTACGCCTAACAGCACAAGGAAAACAATAATGACGATGAACTTACTCAAGATAAATACCCAATGCGACTCAACGCAATCCCACCATGCTACCGATCTCATCTGCGAACCGTCGTGCTTCCTGGCCAACTGCTTCCTGCCACGACTGCCCCTGCTGAATATCGGCATAGATCACTGATCGACTTGCTGTCACAACAGCGCCTTTTCCCTCTCTTGTAAAGCAGTTACGAACGGTTTCCGCGCTGCCACCTTGAGCACCATAGCCTGGCACAAGAAATATCTGCTGAGGCATCAGCGCTCGCAGTTTGGCTGCGCTTTCAGGACAGGTCGCCCCAACGACAGCGCCAAGCGCACTAAAACCAGATTGGCCAACATACTTCGCACCCCATTGAGCGACGCAAGTAGCCATGACCTCAGCAATGGTCTGTCCATTGGCCATCGCCGTTTCCTGAAATTCCGTTGCTGATTTATTTGAGGTGCGAACCAATGCAAAACATCCGCCCCCCGTCGCCAGAAAGGGCTCAATACCATCCAAACCCAGATAGGCATTGGCAGTGATCCAATCTGCATGCATCACACCGAAGGCAGCATGTGCATAGTGCTCTGCTGAGATACCGATATCGCCCCGCTTGGCATCCAAAATGACAATCAGATGACGCTCCCGAGCTGCGGCAACCATTTGTTCCAAGATATCAACGCCGGGCGCACCATACCTTTCGAAGCAAGCCGCTTGAAATTTGACCGCAGGAACAACGCCTGCCACTGCATCCAATACGCCTTGACAAAAGTGCCCTATTGCTGCAACCGGAGAACGATCCTGGAGCGACTTTGGCAAACGCTCCAAGACAGGATCGATCCCAACGCAAACTGGAGCAGCTAATGTCGTTATGGCATCAGTCATTGCATCACTGTGATGCATCTGCTGTGAACTTGAAGTGCCATTTGTTTGCATCAAAGAGTCCTTCCTCACTGCGCCTGCCAACCGAGGTCCACGCGCCGGCTGTCGCTGGGACATAGCCTACATGATGCGAACCATGGTCAGTGCTGAGATTTCCAGTAGTGATGGTTGGTATTGCATGTTTTGTGGCCATGCTGGGCAGACCATGATCTGAAGAGCACTTGATTCCCAAGAAAATGAGTCCAGATGACCGTGTCCAGGCTCCTAAATTGCCAATCAGCCATCTCAGCCAGCGTGATAGCAATCCCCACCGATACAATAAGTTCGTGAAAGAAGCACCAATACACCTCGACCTGAATCGCCAGCAAGGCCTGACCATTTCTTGGCCTGATGGCCATGACTCGTTCTACCCCATCGCCTATCTCAGACGCATGTCACCCTCAGCTGACGCCAAACAAATTCGTGAAGAGCTGAAGCAGAATCCATTGACGGTGCTGCCTGCCACCAACAGCCAGGAACCACTGACCGCAGAGACTGCCGAACTGGTTGGCAACTACGCCGTTCGAATTCGATTTTCTGATGGCCACGATACGGGCCTCTTCTCATGGCGATACCTTCGCCAAATTGATCCGGACACAAACTCATGAGTCAACATCTGACCCATGCACTTCGACCTATCACCAAACCGATCGATTTGACCGGCCTCGATATTCCTCATCCCGCTCCCTTTCTTTGCTCAATGACGGTCAATGCCAAACTACTCTCGGAAACAATCGCCCATCTTTCAAATATTCAATATGTTTCACTCATTGATCGCGCCGCAGAATTGGCCGCAGACGCCGCCGGCTTCTGCCGAACGAGACTCCTCGAGGAAGATCGAATGTGGTTTGTTGCACGCCATGAAATCGATTACATCAAAGAAGTCATCGGTGGCCAAGAACTGTTTATTGCGACATGGGTTCGCAATGTCCGGCGTGTCAAGAGTTGGCGCCAAACCCTCATGTTCATCGCTTCTCCAGATACTACTGATGCGAGAGAGAAGCCAAATATAATCGTCTGTCGGGCGGCCACGCTCTGGGTCCTCGTCAACCTCTCTTCACGCAAACCGATGTCAATGGATCAAGAGATGATTGATCGCTTTGCACCTGTTGAGATGGATACCAGAAGAACTTTACTTGAACTTGAGTGAGCCTTATGCACGTTGCGATGCTCATGGATCCCGAACGTATCTTGGCTGAGTATCCGATGCTCAATCGCCTCTGTATCGGAATGATTGACCAGGGCGTGCGCGTGACAAGAGTGATTCCAGATGATCCAATGACGCCTGCAATCATTGCAAGCGAGCGACGCATTGCACTGGCACCTCGTATTGAAGTACCAATACCAATTGCACCCTGGATGCGCCGCAATCGTGCCGCTCGAGTCACAGCAGCGCTCGAACGTCAACCGCCCGATCTCATCTATGCCATCGGCGAGCAAGTCACTGGCCTGGCAATGGACATTGGCCAGAACCTTGAACGACCTGTGGTGCTCGACATTTGGAGCTCGCGCGTTGCCGCTCGTATTCCAAGGGGCAGGTCTGCCCGGCCCTTGGCGGCCTGTGTTGCTGCCACCGAACCATTGCTCAACCTGGCAGCTCAACGATTCGATGGACATCATGTCCACCTGGTACCAATGGGCATACCCATGAGTAGTGATTCTGGCCCCGGTTCCCAACTGCCAAATGCTCGCAAGAATTGTCCAGGCATGACGCCGATTGCTGTGATGGGTACGGCCCACAACGATATTCCAGCCTATCGCGCCATGCTAGGCGCCGTGAGGCGATTGCTTGATGAGTATCCAGATCTCCACCTCTTTCTCGAACTTCGTGGACCGCGCGCCCATGGCATCTGGCAGATTGTGCAACAGCTAGATTTGCTATCCCACGTATCCACGCTGCCCGACGCACAACTCTACCGGGCCCTCCTCACACAGTCAGCAGTTCTCCTGATGCCCGATCCAGCTGGTGAAGTGCGCACACTGATGCTTGAAGCCATGTGGCAAGGTGTTCCAATCGTGACACGCGAAGATCCCTATCTTGACATGCTCCAGGAAGATGTTTCCGCCTTACTCTGCCAAGCTGGAGATATTGAACATTGGACACGACAGATCAAACGACTGTTGAGTGACGATGTGCTTCGCACCCGACTGACTTCAACCGCACGGGCCATGGTCAGCCAACAAAATCGAACGACAGATCAAGTGATGACCCTCATTGAGTGCTTGGATCTCGCAGCACATGGCGGCGTCCATCAGTTCCCAGGCAGCTAGCCATACGCAATAAACGGCCCTTTGGAGCAAGCTATCCCGAAGCTTGCCCCCATATTTGCGCCAAAAATAGCGCTCCACTGGGCTAGGTCAATTGCGGAGAAAAAATATGGCGAGATGGAGGCCTGTGGTCCGACACCATTCCAGGTCACTGCAAGGGCCCATAACTTGATCTTTCTCCCCTCCGCCCCGTTGGTGCATCTGTACCAACGGGGTTTTTCTAGCAAACGACGCCCCGCTCAGAGCAGGACCAAGCATGTTTTAGTCCCCAAGTTGCCCTGATACTAATGCGATTGCTACACTTTTAGTGCTTGAAATGCAGGGAGCCCAATAGCAGTAGCGCCCTTGCTCATCTTATGACGGATACTCTTCCTTCTTGATCCAGGAGACCCTTATGATCACACGAAAGTCCACAGGACTCTTTATTCTTACTCTCTCAGCAGCGCTCGCTGTTGGCCTCACTGGCTGCGGCAAAGGCAAGGGAACGGGCGGGTCAACACCCCCACCAGGCACAACCACATCGCCAAATGGAGGCTCCGCTTCTTCAGGTGGAACGCCAACCAGAAACCCCAATGCTGCACCAGTCGCACCAGTTGGAACGTCGAGCAACGCGAATACCCAATCACCCCCTCCAGGAATGACTGGCGGCGCTGGACGAGGCAACTAATTAAGCTGACTCTTCACGCGCAAGCATTATTCTTATTTGAATAAAGCAATGAATTGGCCGGTTTCGACCGGCCAATTTTTTGCGCGGCTGCGACGCACTGAAGATCCAGCTGCCTAGCGCTTCAACATTAAACGTCGCAAGATTTCAAGCCCTTGCGCCAGACGCTCGTCATCGATCGCAAAGCTGATTCGAAAGTGTGTGTCTCGATGGCTAAAGATATGACCTGGAATCACGATCACATTTTCTGCCATGGCCCGATCTGTAAACTCGGTTGCAGTCTCACCAAGTTCAGGTGGCACCTCAACAAAGGCATAAAATGCACCACTGGGATGAGTCAGATTGGTCACAGATGACAGAGCCTCAACAACCATATCTCGCTTTTTCTCATACGCCGTGATGAATGGCGCAAGATCAACTGATCCAATGGCACTGATACTGGCCTGCACAATCGACGGGGTACACACAAAGGTGTACTGCTGAAGCTTCGCCATCTCATCAATTAAGACCTTGGGCCCAGCAGCATATCCCAGGCGCCATCCAGTACACCCGTACGTTTTTCCCATACCGCGAATCAACAACATCTCTTGCGTACGATGCGCGGGCGTGGGAAAGCGACCATTCTCCAAGCCATCGCTAAAAGTGAAGGCGTCATAGATCTCATCCGAGATCAGAACGAGGTTATGAGCACGGCATAACTCTTCAAGATCGATGAGCTCAGCTTCGCTAAGCACCACACCACTGGGATTCCCCGGGGAATTAACAATGACCAATTTGGTACGGTCGGTAATGAGCGGCTCAACACGATCAGCCGTCATACGAAAATCGGGGTAGGTATCCACATAAACTGGCTTACCACCCATCATCTCTGCCAGTGCAGGATAAATAACGAAGTAGGGATCAGGCATGATCGCCTCATCACCTTCATCGAGTAGCGCCATAAAAGCCAAGGAAATGGCCCCAGTCGTACCGCTTGTGAGTATCAGCTCTGTCGTTTCACTTGGGATCTCCCATCCAATGTCTGAACGCAGATGGGCTGCAAGCAAAGCTGTTGGTGCATCAGCACCTTGGGTCATCGTGTAACCATTTTGACCATTATCAATAGCCGCTTTGACCGCTTCTCGCATCGGCGCTGCCACCTCAAAGTCTGGCTGGCCAATCGAAAGATTAATTGGATCAAACAGTCGAGCAGAGCGCTCAAAGGCGCGGCGTATCCCCGAAGCATCAAGCGAGCGCGCCCGCTTGCTGATAAGACCTTGCAAATCCATTGTTCACCTTCTCGCCTACTGAATCAGCGTAAGAGCAATCAGCTCTTTTCCTCGCCACCCTCAGCTGGGGCATCCTCATCATCGGTCGTCTTCTTTTTCTTTGCCGTTACGACAAGACGATGTGCCACCTTAGGAAGATTCAGCGGTGAGTCTGAGGTTGCATCGAAGCTCCCCTCGCTGGTTAGCTGCGCAATGCGCTCAGCCCGCGTTAAAACATTTCGATGCTGGTTTAAGCCCGAGGGCTTTGTCTTGAGACTTCGATCAAGGCTCATGGCTGTCAATTCCCTTCACATGCACCTGGTATCAACTCGCCGAGCGATAAAGGCTCGGGTATGCATCACTCAGATCACGCCCGCCGCCCGCACGCTTCCACGCACGCCCGGCTTTATGAATGTCGCTCTCGAGTTCGAGCACCCAGGGGTCATTTCGCTGAGTCGACTCGAAGCCCGGCACCGCGATCACACGGTGGAACCGATCATTCTTGCCTGGAACGACGTAGGTTTCAAGCCCCCTGGTGCGACAGAATTCAGCGAGAGCCACCATTTCTTCTCCATGCCACTCAGCGAGGACAAAGTAGTTCAGCCCTGAAACCCTTAAATCGCTCTCAATGGGCCCCCAAGCCGCCTCAATGTTGCCATTGTCCCCAAGACTCTCATCTCCTGCAGCCCCAGGCAGTGGTGGCACCAATATTGAGTTTGTTGTTGTGGCCAATGGATCAACGACTGAAAGCTGACCACCAGCTGCGATCATCTGGCCTGAATCAGAAGCAGTCCCTGTCATCTGTGCAATAGCAACATCGCGGCCGCGACGGTGACCAATCATGTAACTCATCAAGACAACCACCAAAACAAGTACCGCGACTGCCACCACAATACCTGATGGCACACGAAGCGCTGAACCGGCCATCAACCAGCTTGAACCACCATTTGATGACGATCCTTGGGTCGTTACAGAAGGTTTTGATTGCACCGGCCGCACTTGTTTATGCACCGCTCGATGACCTTTGCGGCGTGCTGGAGGCGCGGGCATGCTCTGCCCCCCATTACCTGCGGAACGCTTGCCTATGACCTCATAGAGTGCCGGACCTCTTGATTTCTTACGTGTCATCGGAGTCCTCCTGACGACTTAAAACTGCATCCATGCGTTCGATTACATCTTACAAAGACTAGTCTACCGCGATAAATCGAGACAAGTACCAGTCAATTCAACCTGATCATTGGGCTTCAGTTTACTGATCCGAGGTCGCAATAGCACTCGCCACTGCATACATCGGCGTATGACTCAAGCTAACTAACCATTTTGAGATACCGCGTTCTTGAGCAATCTCTAAACAGCGTCCATGCAGCTCTACGCTGGGTGCACCGCTGATCGCACGCTGAACGCCGATATCCGTCCAGAGCATCCCAGAAACAAGGCCTGTGCCCAATGCTTTGAGGACCGCCTCTTTGCAGGCAAAACGCACGGCATACCTTTCAGCCCGCCTTCGCTGAGCATGATCTGCATGAATACGCTCTTCTTGGGTGAAACAGCGGTGGGTAAAACGCGTTCCATGGGCGTCTAAAAGCCCTTGGATTCGCTCTACCTCAACACAATCGATGCCATGTCCGACAACTGCCATCGCTGCATCCTACCCCCCTTAGAGCAATGACGTCACGAAGCAATGGCATCACTTGCTCTCAGCAGACGGCACCGCAAAAAGGGCCCCTTCCACATACAATGAGCTGGTGAAAGCAATTGCTCTAGAGATTGAGATTAATGCTCCCATCGAACAGGTGTTTGCCATCTTCACAGATATTCAACGATGGCCAGAGATGATCCAGAGCATGACCAAAATCGAACTGCTCACCGCTGGGCCCGTCGGCCGAGGAACGCGTTTCCGAGAAACACGACAGCTGTTCAAGAAAGAGGCTCACGAAGATATGGAGTTCACTGAGTTTCAGCCGCCAAACAGATACGTCCTTGAAGCAACTTCACACAGCACCCATTACATCTCTACCTTTACATTCAGAAAGAACGATGATGGGGCCACCTCTCTGCGCATGACCTTTGTAGGCAAGCCACAGACACTGATAGCCAAAACCGTTGGAAGCTTCTTATTTTTCTTCTTCGCAGGCATGACCAGAAAGATACTGGCGGCCGACCTCAATGCGATCAAAACAACCATTGAACAAGACTGCTAACGACGAGCCTCAACGAACGACTGTTCTACCCCGCGTGTGAGGCCCATGCTTGCTGGGTCTGAATCAAGCCCGCCCAAGGATCTGGCCAGCCCCGTGCGCTGACAACCACTGGGCGCTCAAACCCATTGACAGCCAAGGCCACCTTCAGCGCCAGTAAGTCGAAGCAGCGGGCGCCATCTTCCAGTGGACGGGTAGTGCCATCTGGATTCTGATCTCCCAGACGCAGTCCCAGTAGTCGGTCACCAGCGGAGTGAACTGCTTTCACAGGATCTCCACCGTTTTGCAAGACGGCCAGACAATCGACACCTCGCATCACCAGATCACGCTCAGCCCACAAGCCATCAGTGCGAAAGTCAATCAAGGGCACACCGCGATGAGCAGCCCTTTCGATCACTGCAACAACACTCGAAAGCTCCTGAGCGGAGTCCTCCGACACGGCAGTACCATCGCTTGCTGGTTCATGCTTGCCTTGAACTTTGCCAAGAGCTGGAAAGTGAACGCCTAAACCCACAGCACCAAAACCTCCAGATGCTGTGGACAGATCGCCTGCCAAGTCAATCGCATCCATCAGGTTTGAGACCACCTGATCTACATGAACAGGGTCGTGGAACAATGCAGGGGGAAAAAATGCATCCAGACCCGCCAAGACCAGGCCGCGTTGGCGCAGCAATGAAATCAAACCACGCCGTGATGACGAGTCGAGTGCTCTTGGATAAAAAGCAGGCTGGTCAATTCCCAATTCAAGCGCTGAAAACCCCGCTTCTGCCAATCGATCTATGACCGCACGTGGCGAACGCCCCAAGGTACTCAGGGTTGGGGCTAATGGGATAGCGTTGGCGATGTCATCGAAACCTGACACACCAAGCACCCTAACGGATCAAGCGTCACTTCGCTCTAGGCATGGTCGTTTGGGAGAGCCATGCCTGGTCGGATACGATCTCGTGACCAACCCATGACCAGTCACACCAATATCTCCCCTTCGCCAGATGATGTCGCACTGATTCAAGGACCACTCTGCGCGAATATTGACTCGGCCGGTGAGCCCAATCTTGGTGGTGAAGTCATTTTTCTTGGTCGCACGCGACATGAAGTACATCCAACCCACGGAACACTCAAGGCGCTGACCTACAGCGCCTATGAATCAATGGCGATCTCACAACTCAATGAACTCGCCGCCCAAGCCAAACAACATCACGGAGCCACTTCAGTGCGAATCCATCATGCCTTGGGGCATGTCGCACCCGGAGAAATCAGTGTGTATATACAAGTTCGATCTGGACATCGAGCAGAAGCATTCACCGCCTGTCGCTGGCTTATTGATGAATTAAAACAACGCGTCCCAATTTGGAAGCAGGAAATCTGGGAGGCGAAACAGACATGGGTAACTGGCACACCGCCTGCACAACCGGAGGCTCCCACAAAATGAATGCGTTTCTTGCATCTTGTTACTGGTTAGCACTGACGATCTGGATTGCGGCGATCCTCGCTCCTGCCGCCGCTGGCATGGCGGTCTTTCGTGTGCTCCCACAACTCAATGGCACCTTCCCTGAATTCACCGCTCTAGCGACTGCCAATCAAGCGGCGATTGCCGGAGGGCATATTGTCAATCCACTTTTCATTTTCTCTAATGTTGTACAACTTATTTGCGCAGCTATCGCAATATTTTCACTTGGCATTGAACAACTTTACTGGCGACCAGCCCACCACTCCCGCGCCGACTACGTTCGCATTCCAACACTGCTCACGGCAACCGTTTTGATACTGGTTGAAATATGCATTTTGGGACCAATCGCCAGAGAACATCTCTATGCCTACTGGAATGCAGTCCAAAGTCATTCGATGGACCTTGCCAATCAGGCAAAAAGTGCATTTGATGCCTTACATCCCGTCGGAACAACGCTCTACGCAATTACCTTTGGCCTCCTACTGATAACAGTTGTGGCCTCGGCCGTGGCATACACGCCTTCACACTCAAGCCTCCTGGGCACCGGAAACAATTCCTAAACGCCATGCCAAATCAACGTCGCCCTCGATCTTCTGAGCCTCCGACAGTCACCACTGCCCAGAAAGCTCGGGCCAAACGCATCCTCCAGGCACTCCGCAAAAGATATCCAGATGCCCATTGTGAACTGACTTACACAACAGCCCATGAACTGCTCGTGGCAACAATACTGTCCGCCCAATCGACTGATCGTGCCGTTAACAAAGTGACGCCAACACTTTTCAGTGCCTTTCCTAGCCCCCTTGACTATGCGAAAACAACACCTGAGAAAATTCAACCCTTGATCAAGACGATTGGTCTTTTTCGCAACAAAGCCAAGTCTATTCACGCCTCTATGACACGCATACAGGAAGTATTCGATGGGCAGGTACCGAATAATATGCAAGACCTTCTCACACTACGCGGCGTCGCTCGCAAGACTGCCAACGTGGTCCTAGGAAATGCTTACGACATCAACGTTGGCGTCGTTGTTGACACGCATGTTTCTCGTCTGGCCAATCGATTTAACCTGTCGCAACAGAGTCGCCCTGATTTAATTGAGCAAGATCTCATGGCACTTTTCCGGCGCGATGACTGGACCGACCTCAGCCATTTGTTAATTTTTCATGGACGCCAGGTCTGCAAAGCTCGAGGCGCCACCTGTCGGGATGACGCCATCTGTAAGCACTACTGCTCTAACGCTTCGTCTTCGTGTTGACCCACTCCACCGTGCCAAATCCTGCAGGGCTTGCGTAGGCCGCCCCGCGCCCAGAAAGAAGCGGCTGCAACGCATGAATTGGACCAGGCAATGGCATTGACTCAACCTCAACAAGCGAAAGGGATGTTCCTGCTAATTGAGGCGCCTCCTCGTCGATACTGGCTGCATCCGGAGTGTCCCTTGAGGAAACCCCACCGGTGTCTTGGACCTGAAGCACGATAATCCCATCATCATGCCCGACCCAAAAGTCGCCTTCGACAGAAACAACCGTCGACAACGTACTGCCTGACGGCGCCGCCCAAACATACTGGCGTTGAGCATCTTCGAGGACTGCTGTCTTTCCATCAGCAGCCAGCTTGAGCCGCATCTCATTGATCACTGCTTCACGTACGGGCCCATACAACTCTTCTTTGGGCTCAGGCCATGGCACTGCATCATTGGTTGATGCTTTATAGAGCCAATATCCCTGCCCAGAACCAGCAAGAATGTGACGCCCATCGGCGACCGCATAAGCAAGGCCTCCAGGCGAACGCACCACATTGAAAAAAGTATCTCCAGGGCCAAGCTCATCGGTACCAAAGCGATAAAGGCTTCGACCAAACGAACCAACCACCGCAATATAATTATCTGCAACCGGCATGATGTCTCGCGCGCCACGGACAGGTATATGGCTCTGACGGATTAAGTTGTCACCTCGCAAACGAAAAACGTCAATACCACCATCGCCAACCACCCAAATGGAGTTATCAAAGAACCGAACTGAGTAAACTCGGCCGAGATGAAACAACGTTGCATTACCGCTTGTCGATAGATCTCCGCTACCAGGCACACCGCCAGCATCGTGTACTTCTCGCATGCCCTCAGACATCACTCCAACAAGGCTTCCTTGACGACCTTCACGAACAAAAAGGAAACGGCGCTTTGGATCAAGAACGCCTGGCAGACGATACAGCTGAGTCGCGGATCCGAGGTAGGTCCCATTTTCTGCATCAACAATACGACGGCCAACACAGACCACTGCCCGACCATCCACAAAAACCATCCTGCTTGAGCAACCCTCTAGCGACTGCACCTGACTACCACTGGCAGCTTCATCAATTCGACGGACGCCTTCGTCCCCCGAAACCCACACTTGATTGCCGCGCGTTGTGAGGTAGCGAGGCCTCAAACCCAACTTTTCTTTATCAATCCGCGTCAAAATTTTTGCTTTACGAGGGTTGGCGACATCAACCTCAATCACCGATACGCCATCCATGACCACCCACAATCGATCATCGACAATGACCATATCCACTGCCTGCGACCACAAACCTGGCTCAGATAATGAGATTGTTGCAATTTTCACTGCTGTCACAGGATCAATGATCAACAAATCACTACCTGCCAACTGGAGCCAAAACGCGCGATGCATTTCTGCACGATGGTGGTTACCACCTGCAGTATTTGTCACATGAAGGTCTCTACCTTGATCAAGGTTGTTCCTGGAGGTCTGTGCACAACCCATCACCAGCAAGAACACCAAAAGAGTTACGATATGGGCTGCCCTATTCATCATCTCAGGATACCATCATCAACACGTCCTGATCTAATTGCACATACTTCAATCTGGAGATCTCAATGACAATCCCCTCTCACCGACTATCTCCATCAGATTCTATCGGTGCTCAAGACATGCCAGAGGTCACGCTGGTCTTTAGTCGCCATCGCAATGACCCTGCTTTTTTAAAGGTCCAACTGGGAGATCTCAAACTGGGGAAAGTACACGAGAGCGAAATCGCTGACATGAATTTGACCAACCGAACGGTCTACAAAGGCGAAGAATTCGAAAAGATCAAGCTCTTGATTACGCGTCGCCAAGTTCGGCACAAGTCCATGGCACTACTCGCAAGAAAACCATGGTCAACCAATGCTTTGAGTGACAGGCTGAAAGAGAATTCCTTTGATCCACAAGCAGTCGAAATGGAGATCGCCTACCTCTCTGAAGAGGGTTGGCTCGATGATCAGAAATCTGCTGGACTGATACTCGAATCGCTCACCGAAAAGAATCCGACGAGTCGCACATTGGCTGAAAAGAAACTTAAAGAAAAGGGGTTTGATGAAGAGGCAATCTCTACCGCCCTTGATCATTACTACGCCAAAGTTGATCTTCCCGAAATACTGAAGAATATGGCCATTGAGCGACGAGCATTATTACTTAAGACACACCCCGACTTGTCGGCACAAAAACAAGCGCAACGCATCGCCAGCCAAATCGAAAGGCGTGGGTTCGACGCAGAAAGCATACAAACCGCAATGTCACAAGCTGGGTTTGAACTCGAAGAGCCAATGAGCGACGCTTAAGAAAAATAAAACAGGACACTTTCAAAAGTGATATAGGCCCTTGGAAATGTCAGCAAAACCACTGGAAATAATACCTTCTGATGTAGCTCGATTGATACAAGATGACACCACACTGGTCATGCTTGATTGCCGGACCGACGAAGAACGCCGTATTGCAACCATTGATCAGAGCACCCATATCCCCATGAACGAGATACCGGATCGTATTGATGAGCTGAGTCCATACATGGATGCGCCAATGATTGTGTATTGCCATGGCGGCAAGCGATCATTGGCAGTCACCGCTCTACTCCGCACCAAGGGTTTCAAGAACGCCCAGTCACTTTGTGGAGGCATCGATCGCTGGTCACAAGAAGTTGATTCCTCGATCCCTCAATACTGACCACTCGATAGCAAGATCGCTGCGACAGAGAATCAATCACCATGCTTCGCTACCGACTCATCACTGGACCAATCCTGATTATTGCGTTGCTTGGCGTTGTTTGGTTTGACTGGGCCATGCAGTGCCAAAACGCACCTCCAGGGCTTGTGCTGTATCTGCTTGCGGTGCTCGTGACACCTCTTGCAGCCCATGAATTCACAACCTTGCTCCGCGCGACTGGACTAAAAGCTCAAACCTGGCTGAATACCACCGTGGCATGGATGGGCCTCAGCCTCACTTTCTGGTGGCCCCACGGCATTGATTCGGCCAATGGTGTCGCCCTCATTGTGTCCATCATGGCATTGATTTCTGTCGTGAGCGCGATCACCTTTACAAGAGGACAAACGACCGAAGGTGTCATTGCGAGCATTGGCGGAACATTATTCGTATTTGCCTACCTTGGCTGTCTCGCTGGGCTTCTGCTGGCAATTGCACACGGACACTCCGCCTGGTGGGTTGCTGGCGTGGTAGCCATTACCAAAGCATGTGACTCAGGGGCCTACTTCACGGGCCGAGCCCTTGGAAGACACAAAATGATCCCCTGGCTAAGTCCTGGTAAGACCTGGGAAGGCGCCATTGGCGGCGTCTTGGCGGCGATTGGCGTTGCAGCACTCCTGATCGCGGCCAATGATGCCTGGCTGGATACCCCACTGCCTTGGTGGATGATTCCTGCACTTGGCTTGGGGCTTGCTATCTCTGGACAACTTGGCGATCTCATGATGAGCCTCCTAAAGCGAGGGGCGAGGCTCAAGGACAGCTCGAACATTCTGCCCGGACTTGGTGGACTGCTCGATGTCCTCGATTCACCCTTACTCGTTGCTCCAGTGGCCTATTGGCTTCTGACCGGCTTTTAGATTTCTCCTAAAAACTTTCTTGGCGCGTTCTTGACACGCCTTGTATTGTCCCCATGGCATCTAGGATGCTAGACTTATGGGTCTACACGCAGCGTGCGTGGTATTTGTTTTGACGCCGCTCACAACTGGAGCTCTACATGCCACTGATGGAAGATCTGCTGAAGCTCAACGATGTTGATCGAGAGATGCGACAACTGCAGGGGCAACTTAATACCGCAACACGCTACTTCAATACCCAACAGCAAAAAGTAGACGAACTTGAGCAACGCATCCAGGAACTAAAAACACGATGCAAACAGCACCAGGCATCTGCAGGTAATTTTGAGATTGAAGTCCAGGCAATCAATGAGCGGATGGACAAGCTTCGTGAAGAGCTCAATAGCGCCGTCACAAATAAACAATACACAGCATTGCTTGCCGAACTCAACACCATCAAGCTGCAACGCAGTGAAGTTGAAGATCAGATTCTCAAAGAGATGAATGCCATCGAAGAGGCGAATTCTGAAATAGCAGTGCTCAATGAGCAGGCCACAGAACGAACGACTGTACGTGATCGTGCGAAAGACCAACTTGATACACGCAACGATCAACTAAAGTCAGGAATTGATGATCTGAAAACGCGACGAGCAGAAGCAGCCGAAGGCATTGATCCAAAGGCCATTTCCGTCTTCGATGAAGTTGCAGACATGTACGAGGGCGAGGCGATTTCAGAAGTCGCTGAACTCAATCGCCGCCATCGCGAGTATGCGTGTGGCGAATGCAACATCCAAGTACCGTTCGAACAAGTATCACTGCTTCTCAGTGGAAGCAATAGTCTCGTGCGATGCCCTGCATGCTTTCGTATCTTGAGTATTCACGAAGATCTTCGAGTTGGACTCGTTGGCAAGAAGTAGCTCAAGCACGCTCACCATTAATGAACCTAAATGAGCCTTGCGCCGCACATGCGTCTGTCGTGGCTGATATGAATCTGCCTATTTCTCAGGATGCCTCATCTTTGGAACCATCGTCTTGGCGAAGATGCTTTGCCGAAGGAAAAAGATCTGTTTGATTTGGCAGATTTCGTGGCCGGCTCTTGAGCTCTGAGAGCTCTTCTGCAAATTCATCGAGTGAATGAAAGGCGTGATACTCGCTGGCATACCGGATATAGGCGATCTCATCGAGCTCGCGAAGGCGAGCCGCCACCCGTTGACCAATTTCGTCACTTGGCACCTCTTGAGAAAACTCCCTGTGCACAGCCTCCTCGACCGCTTGTGCCAGCGCCTGTTTATCTGCCTCAGGAATAGGCCGCTTGCCGCAGGCTGCCTGGATACCCCCAAGAATGCTCTGCATCTCAAATGGCACGCGAGATCCATCACGCTTGATCACCATCAGTCGGGCAGTCTTCTCTACCCGCTCATAAGTCGTGTACCTCTTGGCACACCCCTCACACTGGCGGCGGCGGCGTACCGTCACGCCTCCATCAGAAGCACGAGAGTCGATGACTCGATCATTATCCTCACCGCAATATGGGCAGATCACAATCGCATCTCCGTTAAAGGACCTTATTCTCTATCCGCTGGCTGGCGTCAATCTCGCCCACTGCTTGCCACCGGGTATGCCATACACTGAACGTCTGTGGTATCTTCAGATCCCAAGAACAGAACGTCAATGGGTAGTATCGACCAATATCGACCCAATCTGATGGTAATCGCCAATACAGCCACTTAACCCTCCTATTACAGTGCCCTAATACCCATGCCAGTCATCACACTGCCAGACGGATCCGAAAGAAGCTTCGATAGCACCACCACCCCATTAGCGGTGGCGGCCGATATTTCGCCCAACCTCGCCAAGGCGAGTATGGGCGCCCGCATTGACGGTGCCCTGTGCGAAGTGAATACACCCATCGAACAAGATGCCAAAATTGAACTCATCACGCTACCAAGAGGCAAGGCGCCACCGAGCGATGATTTGCTCTACCTCATACGCCATAGCTGCGCCCATGTCATGGCGGAAGCAATTGAAAAACTATATCCCGGTGTTCAGTTGGTTTACGGGCCGCCTCTTGACAACGGCTTTTACTACGACATTTCAGTACCACCTGGAACCACAATCAGCAGCGACGACTTTGAAAAGATCGAAAAAGAGATGGCCAAGATCATTGCTGAAGATCGTCCATTTACACGGGTAGAGATGGCCGTTGATGCTGGCATCGAGAAGCTCACTGGGGAGAAAAATAAGTTCAAGCTTGATAATGCCCAAAGAGCGATCGAGGCAGGTTCTGATGAACTGACCTGGTACGTCACAGGAGAGCCTGATCAAAACTGGGAAGATCTCTGCCGAGGGCCGCATGTTCCGACAACTGGAGCCATTGGCGCTTTCAAGATCATGTCATTGGCATCAAGCTACTGGAAGGGCGATGCCAATTCAGACAAACTGACACGGGTCTATGGCACCGCCTTTGCCAATCAAAAGCAGCTCGAAGCACATCTTGAAATGCTTGAAGAAGCAAAACGGCGTGACCACCGTGTATTGGGTCGGCAGCTGGGACTTTTTCAGATCGATGAAATGGTTGGCCAAGGCCTTGTTCTTTGGACACCGAAAGGTGCGGTTCTCCGCAATGAGCTCCAGCGTTTTATTGGCGAGGAACTCAGACGCCAAGGCTATCAAGAGGTCTTCACGCCCCATATTGGAAAACTTGATCTCTACCGCACTTCAGGACACTTCCCCTACTACCAAGATAGCCAGTACCCACCACTGATCGATCAAGAACAGTTAGAGCAACTTGCTGAAGAAGGTTGCTCCTGTGCTGAACTGGCCAACCGAATGCGTGATGGCGATATCGATGGATACTTGCTCAAGCCAATGAACTGCCCCCACCATATTCGCATTTTTGCAGGTGAGCCACGAAGCTATCGTGACCTACCGCTTCGGCTCAACGAGTTCGGAACAGTCTACCGATGGGAACAGTCCGGCGAACTTGGCGGCATGACGCGCGTACGCGGCTTTACCCAAGATGATGCACACCTATTTTGTACTGAAGAACAAGTTGCCGAAGAAGTAGCCGGCTGCCTAGAGATTGTAAAAATCATCTTCGCTACGTTAGACATGACTGACTACCGAGTACGCGTAGGCTTACGTGACCCCGACAGTGACAAGTATGTCGGCGATCCCGCCAACTGGGAAAAGGCCGAGCAAGCATGTCGGGAAGCAGCCGCTTCTCTGGGCGTCCCCTTCTCAGAGGAGTTCGGCGAAGCAGCCTTCTATGGCCCCAAAATCGACTTTGTCGTACGTGATGTGATTGGTCGCCAGTGGCAGCTGGGCACCATTCAGGTTGACTACAACCTCCCCGAGCGTTTTGATCTCTCCTACATCGGTGCCGACAATGCCAAGCATCGCCCGGTCATGATTCACCGTGCACCATTTGGCTCTTGGGAGCGATTTATAGGCGTGCTGATCGAACACTTTGCGGGCTCTTTTCCAACTTGGCTCTCACCGGAGCAAGTGCGCGTTTTGCCGATTTCTGACAAATCTAGCGAATACGCACAGACCATTTATGCAGCGCTCAAGAACCATGGTGTGAGGTCCACGATCGATGAAAGTGCTGAACGCATCCAGGCCAAAATCCGCAATGGTATTGATAAGCGGATCCCTTATCTGCTCATTGTGGGGCCTCGCGACCAAGCTGCTGGAACCGTCAGTGTCAGAGCCAGGGGGCAACAAGGCGATCTCGGCAGTATCCCAAGCGAGACGTTTTTGACCAATATCAGAAAAGAAATCGAATCTCGCGGCCAAAGCGATGTCATCTCATCATGCTTCAGTAAGGCATCCAAAGGCGACTGATGCCAGAAAAAAACCCACTACTTGCCGGATCTTGCCAGAAGCTGTTTGAATGGCTGCAATAGGCAAGCTAGTCTATCCGCTGTGGCATTGGGACGAAATGACGACTCAAGCCAGTAGGCAGTATCAACGCACCGCGCGAAGATCTGCATTTTTTTGCCAAGTACAGGATCATGCATCGATGCACATCGAGGCAATGACAGGGACAATCATGAGCCATCTCAAAGTATGAGACCGTTTTTGACTGATTGTCTTTTGGGCCAACTTCACATTGAACCTTGGGGCGTGAACGCACCAGGTCCCGGTCACGTGACCACGTCATCCATATTTTGGAACGACGCTTCTTGTGATTGCGCTGTACTGATTACTTGCAGAACCACTTCTTAGAAAAGGACCCTGACTATCGCTCGCCGACGCTACTTTAGACCCAACGAAAACTTCCGAAGCGCCCCGACCATTAACGATCGAATCCGCGCTTCCCATGTCCGACTCATTGACGAAAACAACCAGATGTTTGGTGTCGTCCCTATTGCAGAAGCACTCCAGCTCGCGCAGCAAGCTGGGCTCGATCTTGTGCAAGTCTCTGGGGAATCAGATCCACCCGTTTGCCGCATTCTCGACTTTGGCAAATACCGCTATGAGCAATCAAAGAAAGAAAAGGCCAATCGCGCCCGCTCTAAAGCGCTCGAGCTCAAAGAGGTTCGCCTCGGCCGTTCAATGAAGATTGATCCCCATGATCTTGAGATCCGTCTCAATCAAGCTCGCAGATTCCTGGTCGATGGACACAAGGTACAAATCGTTCAAAATTTTAAGGGCCGTGAGGTCATGCACCGAGATCGTGGGCATGAGCGCATGAAGTACGTCATGGAGAGCCTTGAGGACATTTCCAAGGTTGAGTCAACACCGAAGATGGCTGGCCGCCGCATGATGATCATGCTGGCACCAGACAAGACCAAAATCCAACGCTACAAGCAGGCTCAAGACGCGAAGGCCGATGCAGCCGCGCTCTCTGACCCCAAGAAGAAAAAACGAGAAAAGAACGCCTCGGCGACAGAACCTCATAAATCCACTGCAGAAGTTGTTGTTGAACCCCCTGCCGAAGTTGCTCCTGAGGTCCCTACTGAGGTCCCTGCTGAGGTTGCAAAGGATGGGGACACAATCGCTACAACTGCAGACAAATAGCTTCTACAGAAATTTCTTGCTGCAGAAGAGTCTCAACAAATTGCCTTTTTCAGTTTGACCTGAACATTCCACCACCGAGCGCATTAGAGTCTGCATGACCAGATACGCACTCATCTCGGATATCCACGGGAACAGCAGCGCCTTACTTGCGGTGCTCAACCGTATCGCGACCCTGAACGTAGATCAAATCATCTGCCTTGGCGATGTCGTCGGCTACGGTCCAGAGCCAGAACGTTGTATGGATCTCGTAACGACCACTTGTGACGTCTGCGTCCGAGGCAACCATGATCATGGCATCATCGACCCTGAAGTATCAATGGCCTTCAATGAAGTCGCACAGTGCGCGTTGGATATGTCCAGAGAGTGCCTTCAGTCTTTACATATTCAAGCAATCATCGATATGCCCGAGTTTGTTGAGCTAGAGCATGGCATCTTGTGTACACATGAAACACCATCACTAGGTGAACACAGTTACATTCAAGATGCCGCGAGTGCTGCCAATGCATTTCAGCAATCTGATTGTCGAATTGCACTTGTAGGCCATACCCACGTTCCAATGCTTTTCTCATATGACACAACCCTGAGCGACAAGACAGTCTCTCCAAGTGACATTATCGCCCATCTCCCTCGCCCACACACACCATTAGAGTTGAGCCCTGACCTTCGCTACATCGCGAACCCGGGCTCAGTTGGACAACCACGTGATTGTGATCCGCGAGCTTGCTTTGGTGTACTGGATAGCGATGAGTGGACCTTCACAATTCACCGTGAAGAATATGACATAGCAGCCACGCAACGCATCTTTCATTCAGCGGGCCTGCCCAGCATCTTGGCCGATCGCTTGGCTGTTGGCGCCTGATCAATCTCTACAACTTGCGATTGGCCCAACCACCATTGAGAAATCTCGCACCGAAGAGCACGGCTCGAACAGCCATTTCACCACACAAGGCATACCACACGCCTTGAATGCCCAGGCCCATCGCCACCCCCAAAATCCAGGCGGCAGGCAAACGCACCAGATAACTTGAGAAGGTTGTAATCAGGAATGTCCACAGCGTGTCACCACACCCACGCAAGGCTTGCCTGACCACCATCGAAATGGCGAAGAAGATCTGGGTTGCACCTGCAATTTTTAGCAATTCAGGGGTGTATTCAAGAAAGACTGGCTCATTTGATACTAACTTGGTCAACATGGTTCCACAGAAAAAGAAGACCACGCCTAGCGCACACATAATGATGGCGCCAATGATGACGCATGCAATCGTGGCACGTTTCGCCATGGCTGCATTTTGAGCGCCTAAGTACTGACCAGCCAAAGCACCCGCGGCAACACCCAAGGCGAAGCCAGGCAAAAAGCTAAATGACTCCCATTGCACCGCAATAATGTGAGCGCCCTGTAGGCCCTCCATCGGCTTGCCGTCTTCACCTTGTTTGATTGCAATTTCACCAAGGAAACCAAGGATAAAGAGGTTGGCAGTCCACATTGCCAAGCCTTCAAAAAACATTGGAATTCCAACCCGTGCGACGCGTCCCAACATCGAAGGATCAAACGACATATCACTGGATTTCAATCGCAGGTCTCTGATGCCTCGCTTCAGCACGATCAGTGTAAAAATACCACCAAACACATAAGCGACTGTTGTCCCCAAGGCGATACCAGCAACACCAAGATCCCATCCCAACGGGCTGACAAAGTCTTGCCCTATCGTGGCCCCTGAGAACAACCAGGACAAAACGACGTTGATGATGTTGACCAGCACCATGACCAAGAGAGGCCACAGTGCTTCACCCGCACCATGCATGCACATACCGCCGACCATCAGTATGCCTGTGAGTGGCATCACATAAGCAAGAATACGAATGTACTCGGTACAAAATTCTGACGCCCGACCTTCAAGCCCCGAAGCGGAAGCAATCATTGGCGCCCCAAGCCACATCACCACCGCAACCACCAGCCCCCAGAGCATGCTCAATAAGATTGCCTGGCCTAAGGCACGATGTGCCATTGCTCCATCGCCGCCACCAATACCTCGCGCAATCAAGGCCTGACCACCAATACCCAGGCCACCCATTGCAATACCAATAAACCAACCGATATAAGACGCGACACCGAGACCATCCATCGATTCCACTACGATTTCTGGCGCCAACCTGCCCGCAAGTAACTTATCTACCAAACCCACGACTGCTGCCATTAAATTCTGAAGAAGTACAGGCGTGGCCAAGATCCAGATGGCGTTTGGCAAACTTCGGCCAGCCAAACGCCCTGAGGCTATTCGACCAACGGTATCAGCCACCGCTTCTGCTTCAGCCACAGGAAGATCGCTGGCAGGCAAATCATCACAATCAGCTAATGGCGGCTGCCACTGCTGCGGGTTTGGATCATCATCAAAATCGCTTGGAGGTTGAGTCACTTCAATGATTGTAGGGACTCAGATCAATTATTCATGGCGTGACAAGAACCTTGCCAGATTCACCCGAAGCCGCCATCTGGAGAATTTTAGAACCATCGTTCAATCGCATGCGGCGTCCGATCAAACTAATCACATCAAACCGCTCTTCAAGGAGCGATCGCAACGCTTCACCGAGTGGACCTTGGTCAGACCCAATGGCATGAATTTCTTTCCTAACCATCAAGCCCAAATCAATACCGCGAGCCCCAGCGACTTGAGCCTTAAGCACCAGTTGCCCACGTGGGCGAAGGAGCGCCATGCTGAGTCCAAACCCCGCAGATGTTCCTGAGCAGTCCACAACAACATCCTGATCAGATCGGCGACCAATTTCACCGATCGGCCGGTGCTTAATACCCCAACGTTCACAAAGTGCCATGCGCTCTGGATTTTGACCCACGACACGTACCGAAGCATTCAGTGGCTCTAAGGCTTGAGCCACAAGCAATCCGCTCGTCCCATCCCCGACCACTGTGATGTAGGGTCGATCTTGTACAGTGATTTGCCGGGCCACTTGCAGCGCTTCTGCCACACTAATCGCGAAGACTGCCCGGTCATCATCAAGACCCTCTGGCACCACACGGCAATTGCTTCCCGGCAATACAAACCAATCAGCGAGACAACCATTTCGACCTCGCGATCCCATGACCGTTCGGTTTTGACAATGCCCCGCAATGCCACCTCGACACAATTCACATTTTCCACAACGCGTTGCGATCTCACAAACCACGCGCTGCCCAATGAGGTTTTTATCTCCATTTGGGCCAACCGCCTCAACACGCCCAACACATTCTCGACCAATCACACCTTCGAAGGGCAACTCGCCACGTGCAATACAGAGATCTGTCCAACTCACGCCCACCACAATCGGTGCGATCAATACTTCATCACCCGTTGGTTCAGGACAAACAAGCTTCGGATCAAGGCGCACCCCGTCCTCTCCAGAGAAAAGTGCACGCATGGTCTTATTTGCTACTGGCGTCATCTTCGTTCCCGTCTTGGCCCTGCTGCTCTTGCTCTTCATAAGTTGAACGAGTGCTACTGGGCTTCAAACCCGCTGGTGATGCAGGCTTTTCTTCGTAGCGTGAATACCAGAATGCCAGTGTTTCCAGGAAGGAATCATCACGCGTATAAGTGGGATAAAGGTAATCCACCCTGTTTTCAAAGGGATCTTTACCGGCTTGACTATTCGCTGCTTCATACCAACTCAGCCATGCAGAAGAGTCCATGCCGAAGTCTTGTCCCGTGATGGATCCAAGCGACTTAATAGCTGCTAGGTTCACCGCCAATTCAGGTGCGTCAAGCGCTCGAACCAGCCCATGGAACACGCGTGTCTGTGGATATTGCCCAAGGGCCAATGCGGCCTCGGTGCGGACATCACTCTGTGACTCCTCTTCATTATTCAACGTGACTAAAAGAGGCCCAACAACAGATTCATTATGGAGACGCTGGAGTCCTTTCGCCGCCTCCCATCGCACATGTAACTGATCGCTCTTTAAATAGGGCGCTATCAAGAGCGCATCCTCTGAAGAGCCATGCCTGGCAAGGGCTTTGATTGCGACCGCTAACACGATGGGATCCTGCTCAGTGCGAACGCGTTCTCTATACAACTTCACGTAGAGTTCCGAGCCGCCGAATGGTGCATTGGCAAGGTCGAGCGTGCCTATCCGGCGCTTATCTGGATCATGCGGATCCATCGCCTCCATCGCCGCCTGGGTAGGCGACTTAGGGGTCAGCACACCTTGGATACTGTTGACGTCATTGATACAGCCCACCAGGCTCCCAACGAATAGTCCAAACCCGCAGGAGACGCCAATCAATCGACCAAATCGTCTCGCGTGCACACGCTGTCGAACGAGTCTGCATTGCATCATCAATATCCCTTTCAAACCGCAATCCACATACTTCGTCCTAAGAAAGATCAAGTGCTGGGTGCGGCGAACCTGTTCCAGATTCGCCCTCCTCTGCTCGAACCCGCAAGACTTCAGCCATGGCACGAACCTCATTGGCCATCTTGGAATTTGGAAACTCTAACGTGATTTGCTCACCAATCTCCAAAGCCCGCGACCACTGTTTATCACTCACCGACATCTTGAACTGAAGAGAGAGGTTCTCCCGATGCTTATCGACCACTGCCCGAGCAATCTCTTGTAATCTCTGAGCATCTTCTTTACTGACAAAATGATCGAGTTGACGCAAAATCGCCATGGCCTCCGAAACCTCTTGGCGGTCAAGGGCGATGTCGAGCTGCTGCTCAAGTTCGCGTTGATAATGCTGCCTGGCAGCAAGGACACGTAGATCCAGTTCTGGAAGCAGGTGAGACTCTGGGTACAAACGTCGAATTCGATTCGCCTGCATATCGGCTTCATGCCATTGCTGACGATTTAAGAACGCATCTAATTCTGCAAAAGCCGCCTCAATCTCTTGCTCTTGAACTTGATGACGATGCTCGAGAATAGCGGTGCGAAAGGACTCTGCCTCTTGGATAAAACCAAACAAACTCGCCATATCATCACACAGAATCAATGCTGCGTTGTAGGCGCCACGTGAGATATCTTCCCGAATAGTACGCCGTAGCAGATCGATCTCTCGTTCTCGATACAAGGCTCTCTTCGTCGAATCAGATAGCATTGCGTTCTCATGAATATGAGAGAGTAGTTCCATTGCCTGGGCACTCATAACCGAGCTGCCTTCAAACGTTGCATCTGCTTTGACACTTTTAATTTCAGTCGCCATCAACATCGAAAATGCTGAAAGTGCCGCAACTAAAATACCTGCTCCGATATAAATTGGCGTCCCAAGCATGCCACCCACGACCAAGAGCACGGCTGCTGTCAACCACAATCCAACTAATGTTGCTGCATGCGGACAACCAGCCAGCAGCGATAAGGGGCTGATGACAACCAAGATGACACCACCAATAATCAGGGGCAGCCCCCATTCAACTGGGCTGGTTTCACTCGGTAGTATGGCAAGGGCAACAATGAGTGCTGCAAGACCACAAATGCAAGGCATCACCCACAGCAGATGCATGTGAAAGTGATTCCCCCGCCGCGATTGGGTCTTACGTGCCATCATTGGCTACTGTACCCATACTCATGGCTCACCGCACCCCGAACTCGCTCAAATCCACCAACCAGCACCGAAAAGAACACTATGCCTGGACCAATTCTTACAACCTTCACACTTGGCCCCTTTCAAACCAACTGTTTTATCGTGACCCCTCCCCAGGAAAGCAAGCCAACCAAGAAGTGCTGGATTTTCGACTGTGGGTTTGATCCTCAGCCCATGCTCGAGCATATTAAAGATAGGCAACTCGAACCTGAGGCCGTCTTCCTCACCCACTGTCATAGCGATCATATTGCTGGACTCGACTTACTTCGCAGCCAGTGCGGGGACCTCCCCGTTTGGTGCCATCCAGCCGAAGCCCAGTGGTGCACCGACCCGATGCTGAATCTATCTGGTTTCATTGATCAACCAATCACAGTAGCGGCCCCCACCGACATGCTGACACCAGGCCAAGATCTGATACTGGACGGTGAAACGTGGAACGTCTTGCATACCCCAGGGCATAGCCCAGGAAGTGTGACATTTGTCCATTCGGAGAGCCAACAAGCAATTGTTGGTGACACACTGTTTGCTCAGAGCATCGGCCGCTTTGATTTTCCAACCTCAGATCCAACCGATCTCAAAGCAAGCTTGTTTGATGTCTTGATGAAATTACCTGATGAAATCGCCATTCACCCAGGGCATGGCCCGTCAACAACGATCGGCATTGAGCGAGCCACCAATCCATTTCTCAAGAATGCTGGTTGGTAAGCAACGAAGTCACAGCCTGCGATTCCGAATAAGGGCTTTTGTTAAGTCACGCTCTGTGACAACCACTCCTCACCGACAGTCCATTATTGAACTTCACTGTCCGAATGATCTACTGAGACCGATCGCATCTGTTGTTCAATCCACTGGTCAATGCGTTCTTCAAGAACCCAAAGTGGTACCCCTCCATCACGCAACACAGCATCATGGAAGTGCCGCACATCGAAGTCGCTCCCTAAACGGGCCTCAGCCTTGTCACGCAAGTTACGAATGGCAATCTCGCCAATCTTGTAACTCGTCGCTTGGGCTGGCCAAGTGATATACCGATCGACTTCCACTTCTATATTGTGCTCACTGAGCGCTGTATGCTCAGCCATAAAGTCAATTGCTTCCTGACGTGTCCATCCAAAAGCGTGCAAACCAGGATCAACCACAAGCCGACATGCCCGCCACATCTCATAGGTGAGCTGCCCGAAGCGAGCATAAGGATCTTCATACAATCCCATCGGCTCTCCCATTCGTTCTGCATAAAGCGCCCACCCTTCACCAAAGGCGTTAAACCATGCATCCGTTCGGAATTCTGGAACGTCCTGCATCTCCTGCGCCAAAGCTATTTGATGATGATGGCCAGGCACCGCTTCATGTAAAGCAAGTGCGACCATCTCGTAGGTTGGCCGCTGCTTAAGATCCCATGTATTGGCATAGAAGTTTCCCGCAAAACCATTCGCTGGCGAACCAGGCTGGTAATAGGCGGTGGTTTGAGTTGGTGCCGCAAAATCAGGAATTGGCAACACGCCGTACGAAAGCCGGGGCAAGGTCGCAAAGAGCTCCGGCATCTTTCCATCAATCTGCTTACAGATATCGCGATATCGCATCAGCAATTGCTCGGGTGTCTCACAGTAAAAACGGGGATCCGTACGAAGGTAGGCGATGAACTGCTTAAGACGATCCTTATCACTCAATTGAGATGCTTCTGGATAGCGTTCTATAAAATCACTACTTGCAATGACCTTTAACATTTCTTGCCGGATACGTTGCACTTCAGACTGGCCGATCTCGTAAATTTCTTGAGCCGTCAGATCTGTCGTCGTCATTGCCCTGAGCTGCTGTTGATACCACGCTGCTCCATCTGGCAATTCATGAGCCCCCAAAGAATCCCGACAAGCAGGCAAATACGATTGGCCAACAAAGTCTTCCAATCGCTGCACCGCCAACTGCGCTGCTGGCAATGAAGTACTTTCAAAGCGATCGCGTAGCCGCTGTGATGTTGCTTCATCCATCCATTCTGGAACTTCTTGGAGCGGCAAACGAAGCGAATCAAATCCGCCGGGTTCTAAAACACGTCTTATCTGGGCATGAATATCAATCATGTTGGCCTTGGTGACCGTGCGACCAGAGGCCATCCCCTGTCGCATTCGCTCGATCAACGCATCGACCTGCCGAGGCTGTTGTTCAAGCCGAGCAAGATACCCTTCATAATCCTCAAGCATTTCAAACGGCGTATTGATTGCCATCATTGGTATCTGTTGATGAATGCCCGATCGAGCATTGAGAGGCACCTCATACATTTTGAATGGATGGGCCTTTAGTCGAGAGGTTAAGAGCGCCTCAAATACCTGATAGTTGATGCGGTCTTGCTCTGAAAGCGTGTCTATATCAATCATCTTAAGTTGATCGTAGAACGCCTGCCTTTTTAAATGCCGGGCCTCAAGACCTGCGATGCTGAGATCGGTCACACGATCAACACCAGACCGATCACCCTCCGACAAAGCTGACTCCGGAAAAACTTCGAAGGACCAAGCTCGCTCAGCTGCAAACAATTCTGCAAGGCGCTCAGCATTGTTCTTTTGTGCCACCGATACAGGATCAGGGGCCAAAGAAACAAATGAGAAGGTGCTATCACAACAAAGGCTGCACAACAGTATTAACACGACACCCATCGACATAAACAATGCCTCTCCTATCAAAGCTGTAAGGACTGAGAATCGCTGCCGCTAGTCGTCTGTGTGATCGGGCTTGTACAAAGCGACAACCTCAGCCTGCACATTTGGAGGCGTCTGTTCATCATGGCTGTATTCCATGGTGTAGCTCCCTGCGCCAGCGGTCATACTTTTGAGCTGACTGCTATAAGTCATCACTTCAGCAAGCGGAACTTCAACCTGCACACAGGCAACATTGCCAGGCAACATGTCAGTACCTTGAATACGCCCACGCCGCCCTGAGATATCCGAGGCAATATCGCCAATCTGTTCTGCTGGCACTGTAATTTCCATCTTGACAAAGGGCTCAAGCAAGACCGGATTCGCTTGCTGAATCGCATCAATAAAGGCGCGCTTACCAGCGGTCACAAATGCAACCTCTTTAGAATCGACCGCGTGAAACTTACCGTCGTAAACACTGACAGAGATATTGGTCATTGGATAGCCCGCCACCGCACCATCAGTCATACACTGCCGCACGCCCTTCTCAACAGCTGGCAGAAACTGTTTCGGAATTGATCCACCAAATGTGTTGTCAAGAAAGATCAGGCCCCGATCGATTCCATCCTCTTCACCCGTCAATGGCGAAACACGCAAATAGACTTCACCGAACTGCCCAGAACCACCGGTTTGCTTCTTGTGACGGTGATGGCCCTCAGCTTTGCCATAAATCGTCTCTTTGTACGCAACCTTCGGCATACGGGTTTGGACCTCAACGCCGTAATGATCTTTGAGCATTCGCAGCTTAATGCGCATGTGCTGCTCGCCAATACCTCGAAGCACGGTCTCTCGCGTTGCTTGAACTCGATCAAGCGCCAGCATCGGGTCTTCCGCCAGCATTTTTGCCAGCGCATCACCCAATTTACCTTCGGCGCCCTTACTAGAAACTTCAATTGCCTGGCCAAACATCGGCTCTGGCAACTCAAGCGGGCGCAAATGTAAATCCGTTCCAATTGTTCCATCATGCATCACAGAGTTGAACTTCAGCTCCTCTATTTTTGCAAGCACCCCAATGTCACCTGCGATGATCTTAGCGGTCTCAGAGCTTTCTTTTCCTTGAGCCTTCAGAACATGTGCGGTCCGGATTGGCTTTCGCTGATCATCAACGTGGGGTGAAACATTTGAACTAATCTCACCTTGATGCACCTTGAAATAAGCAAGCCGACCGACGTATGGATCCGATGAGACTTTGAAGACATGAGCAATCAGCTGCTTACTCGCGTCTGCCTCCGCCACAATATCTGCTCGCTCACCATCTTCACCTGTGCATTCAAATGAACGGGGGTTTCCTTGCAGTGGGCTCGGACATAGCGTGGCAAAGACATCAAGAAGCTCTTTGACACCAACGTTTTCTCGAGCACTCACAAATACAACCGGAATCAATGTTGCCTCGCGCATGGCCTGCTCGAACCCAGCATGAAGGTCTTCCATGCTGACCTCACCCTGCTCCAGATACTTCTCCATCAAGGCCTCATCACATTCAACCACCTGCTCGATCAAGTTGGTGTGAAACTTAGATATCTCACCGAGATCGCTATCGCCACTATCGTTGGTCAAGCAATTAATCACTTCCGTCCCACCCGATGCAGGCACATTAATCGGCTGACATGCCATGCCATACGTCTCACGGATTGCTGCCAGCACTTGACCAAGATCATCACCCTGATCAATTTTATTAATAATGATCAGCCGAGGCATATTGCGCTGCTCACAGACTTTCATGATGCGCCTTGTAATTGAATCGACACTCTTGCCGGGATCAATCATGATGGCAACGGTCTCTACCGCTGGAACAGAACTAATGGCTTTGCCAATGAAGTCGGGACGGCCAGGCGTATCAATCAAATTAATATGAGCGTTACCATGACTGAAGTGGACCAACGACGTGTCTAACGAGCATTCGAATTCATGCTCAAGATCACTGAAGTCGGAAACTGTATTTCCTTCTTCGATTTTTCCGATACGACCAATGACCCCCACCTCGCCAAGCAATGCCTCTGTCAGCGTCGTCTTACCAGCTGTGCTGGTTCCGGTGAGAGCGATGTTGCGAATATCTGCGGTTGTATAACTGGCCATGAAAGTGATCTCTCCTCAATTCATCCTGCACCAGCGGATGAGTTCGTGAACACTGTGGCAGCCGACCAGACAAGCCGGCCGATTCTGCTGTGGAGGTAGAGCGGTATGAGCCTTGAGTCCCACCTTGGCTCACCTCATGATCGGTTTGGTCAATATACCAAGGGCTCTGAACTCTCACTCGATAATGCGACATAAACCAATCAATGATGCCAGCATCGCACCACAATTCATGATAGAAAATCAAATCCTTACACAAAGAAGGCCCTAAACCACTCGCCCCTACAAAGAAGTACTGCCATCGCCCATGACTCAAACCTGGCTCAATATTGTCCTTTTGAATCCAGAAATTCCCAACAATACGGGAAACATTGGGAGAACTTGTGCTGCCACAGGTTGCCGGCTGCATCTGATTCATCCTCTGGGCTTCGATCTCTCTGAGAAGGCGCGCCGCCGCGCTGGCCTCGATTATTGGCCACTCGTTGACTGTATCGAGCATGCCAGTTTCAATGCCTATCTTGAACACGAGCAACCGAAACGGCTGTGGCTTTTGACCACACATGCAACGCGCCCACTATGGGAAGCAAAGATCGATGCCGGAGATCACTTTCTCTTCGGCAAAGAAACAGCAGGCGTACCGCAAGAGATTCATGATCTTGTCAAAAACAAATGGGGCGAGAATGCTCGCCTCACGCTACCAATGGTGAATGATCCACGTGCTCGAAGCTTAAACCTTGCAACGACCGTTTGTGGCGTCGTGTACGAAGCAATGCGTCAGATTCAACCTGATATCACAACACCACCACACTCGTCACATTAAATTTCAGTGAGGCAATGGAAATGTGTCACACAACGCATGCACTTCGTCGCGCACTTCTTTCGTAAGCTTTTCATCGCCACTTGCCAGCATGACGCGATCAAGTAGATCTGCAACAATCTCCATCTCTTTGACACCCATGCCACGCGTCGTGAGCGCTGGTGTTCCAAGACGGAGACCACTGGTCACCATTGGTGGCCTCGGATCATTTGGAATGCCATTTTTGTTCACAATGATGCCCGCATCCTCAAGCCATTGCTCAGCATCAGCACCAGTCAACGTAGCGCTTCTTGGCTGAAGATCAACCAACATCAGGTGATTATCTGTACCACCACTACAAAGGCGATAGCCGCGCTGGACCAGCGCTGCCGCCAACGCTTGCGCATTTTCAACGACCTGCTTGCTATAGGTCTTGAAAGAATGATCAAGGGCTTCCTTGAACGCGACTGCTTTTGCTGCAATGACATGCATCAGCGGCCCACCTTGCGAGCCAGGAAAGACCTTTCGATCAACCTTTTTAGCAATTTCCTCATCATCACAGAGCACCAAGCCACCGCGCGGGCCTCGTAACGTCTTGTGGGTTGTTGTTGTCACAATATGTGCATGCGGAAACGGTGATGGGTGCACACCAGCGGCCACCAAACCTGCAATGTGCGCGATGTCTGCCATCAACACTGCTCCAACCTCATCGGCAATCTCACGGAATCGAGCAAAGTCAATCACACGGGAGTAAGCAGAGTAACCACAGATAATCATCTGAGGTTTACATTCGCGCGCCTTGGCAGCAATGACATCGTAGTCGAGACATTCTGATTTTGGATCAAGGTCATAGTCAACGATGTTATAAAAGGTGCCCGAGAAATTCGGCTTGAGCCCATGACTAAGATGACCACCAGACTTAATCGGTAAGCTCAATATGGTGTCACCCGGTGCGCACATTGCCATGAATGCTGCGACATTCGCATTGGCTCCACTATGTGGCTGAACATTTGCATAACCGCAGCCAAAGAGCTGTTTCGCTCGCTCTCTTGCAAGATCTTCAATTTGATCGTGAAACTCACAACCGCCGTAATAACGTTTGCCGGGGTAACCCTCGGCATACTTATTGGTCAGCCACGAACCCATGGTCCGCATGACTGCACCAGAAACATGATTTTCAGATGCAATTAATTCCAAAGTTGTTGCCTGGCGGTTGGCCTCAAGAGCCATAAGCTCTGCAACATCGGGATCAAGAGCGGCCAGTTGTTCGACCAGTTTCGCGTCTGAAGCGTGCATGATGGTTTCCTGCTGAAGTATATTATTTGCCATGTCGCTATCCTAACCGACCCCCTCCCCTAGGTAACATGCATCAAGTGCCTTAAGACACCCCGATTTTTACCGAAATCTTTATCCTCTCCTGAGTGAGCACCCTGCCTGATGACCGATTGCTATATCAGCTGCAAAACGCCGGTTGGATACTACCGGCTGTATGCCGCCGACCAATTGGCAGCAAAGGGGCAGCTCAGACCCTTCAGGGCGACTTGGGTTGAGAACGATTTGGAAGTCCCGGCAGCATGGATCGCTCATGATGAAATGCTGGCAGAGACCACCAAGATGATTCAAGCCTATCTACTTGGAGAAGATATCGACCCTGCACTGGCTCCATTACCCACGCCGGTGGGTCCCAAATTTCACCAAAGCTGTTGGGAAGCCCTTCGCACGGTCGGCCGAAGCGAGTGCATCACCTACGGGCAACTCGCCGAATTAGCAGGTGGGCATCGTAACCAAGCCCGCGCCGTGGGGGCAGCGATGCGAAGCAACCCGCTTCCACTGATCGTCCCTTGCCACCGGGTACTCGCTCAAGATGGAGCCAAATATCGCCTGGGTGGATACATGGGCGAGCACGAGAACAAATCAAGAGATAGTCTACCACTACAAATTAAACGTTGGTTGCTAAGTCTTGAGGGCACCTTCGATACAAACGAGATTTTATTGGAGCGACGCGAATGCGCCTAACAATGGTGGGAACTGGATACGTTGGGCTTGTGACAGGCACATGCCTCGCAGAATCTGGCAACGATGTTTGTTGCCTTGATATAGATCCTGCGAAGATCAAACTTCTCAAGCAAGGACACTCCCCTATCTATGAACCTGGGCTCTCAGAAATGCTGACCCACAACATAGAAAGTGATCGCTTGAAGTTTACGACGAATACGAGCGAGGCATACAGTCATGCAGAGGTCATCTTCATCTGTGTCGGAACCCCCACCGATGCAAAGGGTGGCTCCGATCTATCAGCTGTCTTTGCTGTTGCACGTACGATTGGTGAAGCACTCGACCAAAGGCCCGAGTCAGATGCCCCTATTCTTATCGTGGTGAAGTCGACTGTGCCTGTTGGGACAACCCATCAAGTACAAGAAATTATCAGCTCTTGTACAAAGAGACCTTTTCTGATTGCCAACAATCCTGAGTTCCTAAAAGAAGGCGATGCGATTAGTGATTTCTCAAAACCTGATCGTGTGGTTTGTGGCATTGAGGAACCACGCACAGCGACTCTGCTCGAGCAAATCTACCAACCCTTCGTTCGACAGGGCCACCCCATTATTATGATGGACATCCTTTCATCAGAGATGGTCAAGTATGCGTCCAATGCAATGCTGGCATGCAAAATTAGTTTCATCAACGAGATGGCTCATCTTTGCGAACTCTACGGAGCTGATATTTCAAACGTGCGACAGGGTATGTGTAGCGATCATCGCATCGGCAATCAATTCTTCTATCCAGGCCTTGGATACGGCGGATCATGCTTCCCAAAAGATACGCTTGCTGTCATGCGAATGGGCGAAGAAAAGAACTGGCATTGCCAACTCAACACCGCAGTGCATGAAGTTAATCAAGCACAGCGGCAGCGCTTCTGGAATCGCATCGAGTCGGTGATGGGCCGTGATTTAAAAGGCAAGAAGATTGCATTCTGGGGCATCTCCTTCAAGCCACAAACCGATGATATTCGTGAAGCACCAGCGATCAACCTGATTCAACTGGCCATCAAAGCCGGGGCAACCGTCATGGCGTATGACCCTGTGGCAGGCCCCAATCTTAAAGCCCAACTGCCCCAGGTTGCTCAAGCCAAGGATCTCTATGCGGCCGCAGAAGGTGCCCATGCAGTCATCGTGAGTACGGAGTGGAATGAATTTCGCACGCCAGACCTGAAACGGGTACGAAAAACCATGGCTGAGCCACTGCTTTTCGACGGTCGCAACATCTTTGATCCTCACCAAATGAAGGCAAGCGGATTCGAATATCACTCGATTGGACGGACTTCAATAAGCTGAAATCCGGCCAACACAAACACATAAGTTGTTCTTGATAAATACCTTATGGTTTTATAGTGATCTTGTACTTACGTGTATCCGCAGGCGCCTCGCTACCCTCCCAGCTCCGCTGATAGGCGATTTCCACGATCGCATCACCGGCAGCAATCGCTTTGAGCTCCCACCACTGTTGTCCAGGAACGCCCACCCTCTGTACCCCCGTTTCCTGAGGCGGCAACTGAAAGCCTGAATCTTCCATCTTCAGCAGCGCTGCATCCAAAGGAGTCGCAAGTTGCCACTGGAAACCCGTTGTGGGATTGGACTTAGCCCAAATCCAGAAGTTCTCACCAACACGAACTGTTACCTCGCTTGGTGAATCAGGCGACTTGGCCATCTCAGCTTTCAGCTGCGAACCACTCTGTTGGTGATGATCACATCCACCAACAAGAACCATCAACAGAACCACCGAAAAGATGCCCAACAAGATCAGTACACGTAGAAAACAACCAGTACCCATATCACCATCTCCATTAAGCTTGTCGCCAGTGACTCATCACACTCAGCTTTGGATCATACGCTGAGAACCAATGCCTCTAAATGAGAACAGTTCTCAATTACTTTTCAGGCGATCTTAATCGCGCTTTGAAGTGCCTTGCAGGCAGATGAACAGCAACTTAGACTGCCTCCCAATGCAGATGCAATTGAGGTTTGCCGGGAACAAACGACAAAGGCCAAAAAGCCCTCAGCGGTTGGCTGGTTTTGGGAAAGCAAGACCCCTCTGCAATGCACTGCTACTTCTGCCTGCAATCCTTACGATACTGACCGTCCTGATGGGCGCAGACACAATCGTGGCTGAGCCTGATCCTCTTGCAGCGATGTATGAAGAAAACCTTCCAGGCGCCAATGCAATCGAACAAAACATGTTTGATACTGGCGGTAGCCCTGCTCGCGAAATTCGCGACTACTACTACTTACTATTAGGCATCATCGCCATCATCTTTGTGTTTGTCTGGGGCGTCCTTCTCTACACGATCTTTCGCTTCCGAGCCCGCAAAGAAGATGAGGGCAAAGAACCACCACAGAACTACGGCAGTGATCCTGTAGAAGTTGCCTGGACTGTGGCCCCGATGATCATTGTGTTCATTCTTTTCCTGATCACCCTTCGCAGCATTCTGGTCATCGATAAAACTGAGCGACCACCTGATTCAGTTCACGTCCGCGTGATCGGGCATCAATGGTGGTGGGAATTCATCTACCCTGAAATCAAGACTGCTGAAGGGCTTCCACTGGCAACAGCCAACGAACTGCATATACCTGCGGGCAAAGACATCTGGTGCACACTCGAATCACAAGATGTGATCCATAGCTTTTGGCTCCCTTCGCTTTTCGGTAAAAAAGACTGCGTCCCCAATCACGAGAATTTCATTTGGTTTCACGTAGATGATCCAGGGTGGTATGACGGCCAGTGCGTTGAATATTGCGGCGCCCAACATGCCAACATGCTCATCCGTGCATATGCACATGAAACTGAAGAATCGTTTAATCAGTGGGTCGAGAAACAATCTCGTAACGGCAACAACTTCAACAGTTTCTCACAATTCAAAACATGGCTTGACAATCAAACCAAAACTGAGCCAGCCTATTACAGCGCTCAGCTTCAAGCTTGGAACAGGGATATTCCCAATTGGATTCCATTTAGAGACTGGCTCGCGACGCAAAAGAAAGCTTCAGACAACGAGACCATCAAGGAGTGGCTTGCTGACGCAAAGTCTGATGATGCCAAGCGTCTCGCGGCCCAACGAAAGAAGAATGAACAAGGCTCGGGCGATGTGATGCGATGGACATTCCGGTCGTTCCGTGCATTGATGCCAAATGAAGATGTCGATGAATTCAGCCTGAGGACCAATCCACCAGATATCGCTTGGGAAACCATTCGCCCTTGGGCTGAGCAATATGCATTCGTTCAATGGCAAATCGGCCACGATGATTTTGCAAAAATGGCCTGCATCAACTGCCATACCATCCGCCAGCCTCCAGGAATTACGCCACAGGCAAACGGTATCTTCGGGCCAGATCTCACCCACCTGATGAGCCGAACAGTCATCGGTTCGGGTGCTGCAGCCAATACACCAAGAAACCTATTGAGCTGGGTCCAAAACCCACAAGTCATTAAGCAGGACTGCCTCATGCCAGACATGCGCATTCCTGAAGATCACATCTGGCACGTCGTGGGCTATCTACGCACGTTGCGGTATCAAGAAAACTAGCCGACCTATATGAGCACCATGAGCCATCCACCCTCGACCCCTAATTTGATCAAGGACCGTCCGTCTAAGGTGACGACGTTGCATTCCTGGATTATCACGGTCGACCATAAGAAACTCGGCCTCATGTATTGCATGACCGCCCTGCTCTTCTTCGTCATTGCTGGCTTCGAGGCAATGATGATCCGGTGGCAGCTGTTCATTCCAGACAATGACATCATTGTCACGCAGGTCTATAACGAATTCATGACCATGCACGGCACCACGATGGTCTTCTTCGTTGGCATGCCCATGCTTACTGGCTTTGCAACCTATCTCATTCCATTAATGGTCGGCGCCCGTGACATGGCGTTCCCACGCCTCAATGCGCTTGGCTTCTGGCTCACCTTCTTTAGTGGCATCCTGCTTTACTCAAGCTTCTTTATGGCACCTGCCCTCTATGCGTCTGGCGCCGCTCCAGATTTTGGATGGTTCGCGTACGCACCGCTGACAGCCAAGACGTTCGATCGTGGCCACACTGTTGACTACTGGATCTTTGCAATAACACTCAGTGGCTTTGGCACGATGATCGCTGGCACGAACATCATTACCACAACACTATGCATGCGTTGTAAGGGCATGAAGCTTTCGAAGATGCCTTTGTTTGTCTGGATCATGCTCACCGATGCCGTGCTGATGGTGGTGGGCATTCCACCGCTCACTGCGGCGCAAGCCATGCTACTGATGGACCGTGAACTGGGCGCCCACTTCTTTGATGTCAACGCAGGTGGCTCTGCCATTTTCTGGCAACACCTTTTCTGGTTCTTTGGCCATCCGGAGGTCTATATTCTCATCTTGCCGGCATTTGCGATTGCTTCGGAAGTGATCCCGGTGTTCTCGCGCAAGGTTATTTTTGGCTATCCGTTAATGGTTGCTGCAACCGTAGGCATTGCGTTTATTGCGCTCGGTGTATGGGTGCACCACATGTTCGCTGTTGGATTAAGCCCTGCTATTAATGCAATTTTCAGTGGCACCACATTCTTAATATCAATACCAACTGGCATTAAGATCTTTACATGGATGGCAACCATGTATGGCGGACGTTTGAAATTCGATACGCCAATGCTCTTCCTCACAGCCTTCCTTGGACTGTTCACTGTTGGTGGTCTCACCGGCATTACGCTCGCTTCAGTACCAGCTGACTGGCAACTTCACGACACCTATTATGTGGTTGGCCACTTCCATTATGTCCTCTTCGGCGGCCTCATCTTTGCCGTCTTTGGTGGCATGTACTACTGGTATCCCAAGGTCACTGGCCGGCTGATGAGTGAAAAGCTAGGAAAGTGGAACTTCTGGATCTTCTTCATCTCGTTTAACCTCACCTTCTTCCCGATGCACATTGCCGGCTTACTCGGCATGCCCAGACGTATCTATACCTACGAAGCTGGACATGGCTGGGAGCTCTGGAACATGCTGTCTTCAGTTGGCGCTTTCATGCAGATGATTGCGGTTGCGATATTCGTTTGGAATGCCATTGCCTCACTCAAACGAGGCAAAGTTGCAGGGCCAGATCCTTGGGATGCATGGACACTTGAATGGGCGACCACGTCACCACCACCTGAATACAACTTCGAAGAAATACCAACCGTGCGAAGCCGAAGACCGCTCTGGGATCTCAAGCACCCAGAAGATCCAGATTGGAAGTACGAATGAGTGCCTCTGAATATCCTCCAGTCACAAGCGTCAGCGCCGCGGCTGTTCAGATGGCCGGCGATGACGGCACTGGCCGCCCTTCGCATCGCCTGGTCGGCATGATCTGCTTCCTCGCAAGTGAGGTCACCTTCTTTGCTGCATTCCTCGTGGCCTATGGCGTCTATTGCACACAGAGCATCTCGGGTCCGCAACCCAACGATTTACTTGAGTTCTGGCCAGCCACGATTGCCATCATTGTCCTGGTCATCACGAGCTTAGGGCTCTTCGGTGTGCCCAAAGCCCTTCTTAGTGGACAGTTCCTACTTGCCGGATTCTTACTCCTACTGCCATCATTGGGCAGCGCGTGGTTCCTGTATTCAACCATTCATGAATGGCTCGGCCTGATCAATGGCGACCCCTCACTCACGATCCGAACGAACTTGTTCGGCACTGTTTACTTTGGCCTGCTTGGCTTAGATCTCGCTCATGTGTTTATGGGTGGCACGGTCATGGCATTCACTTGCATCTGTGCTTTTACCGGCCGACTTGGCCGAGGCACCGCAGAGACGCTCTTTGTGATGGCCTTGTTCTACTGGTTTGTTGTTCTTGCATCAGTCGTCGTATGGCTGATGATCTATGTTGTCTTTCTTGATTGGGTCCCCAGCTAATTTGTCCCCTGCACTTATTTGAGACTTTATGATTGACGAACAAACACTTCGAGATGCAACGGCACGACATGGGGATGAGATACCCCCAGGCACGGTCGAATTGCCTGGGCCCAGTACGTGGCCCTGCCTCTTGGCGTTTGGCCTAGCCCTTAGCGCTATGGGCGTGCTCACCATGTGGGTCGTCTTCTATGTTGGCTGCGCCATCACCGCAATTGCAGCCCTTGGCTTTTTCCACGCGGTCTTCCCACGTGAGAAAGTTTGGTATGCGGAGATTGAAGAACCTCAGCCAACAGTTCTGCCGCGTGGATCTGTCGAGCACCTCACCCCTGGTATGGCGGGTCACCGAATCCAGCTCCCAGAGAAGGTGCACCCCTATCGCGCCGGCCTTTATGGTGGCCTGCTTGGTGGTGCAGCCATGGGTGTCGTGGCCTTGGTCTACACAGTCTTTTCGCTTGGTAGCTGGGCTTATTCACTGAACATCTTGGCCGCCATGCTGCTACCAAGTTATCGCGACCAACCAATTGAGTTCTATCTGGCATGGGAATGGACAGGCGTGCTATTCGGCGCCGGCATTCATGTGGTGCTCTCCATTTCCATCGGCATGGTTTACGCCGTCGTCCTACCCATGATGGGTGGCAAGCGGCTTGCCATGATCCTTGGCTCGCTGGTTGGGCCACTGATCTTCACCGGTTTACTTTGGCCAGCAGTCGCAATTATCTCAGAGCCACTGGCTAATCTCGTTTGGAATCCGGATTCAGCAAGTCTCTGGGTGTTCATCGGTTCACAATTTGCATTCGGTTTCGTATGTACTTGGTGGATCTTACGAGCCGAACGTCGCTATACCCCGCAATGGATCAAGCACTACACCACACCTGAAGAAGAAAGCGGGAGCAACGCATGATCAAGACATTGATGCGATTCTCCTGTGTGACCGCGATGGCATGTTCAATGCTGGTGACAACCACTGGCTGCGACGATGGCTTTGGTAGTTTCTGGCCAGGCAAACCTCGCTACCCAGAAGACATGCCACTGCGACCCGATCAGGTGCTGTCATTTGAGTTGCTTTATCAGGCCCAGTGCGCTGGTTGCCACGGCAACCAAGGCAAGGGAGGCCCTGCCGCTGCATTGAACGATGCACTGACGATGTCAATCATGCCTGAGGACTACCTGCTTCGGGTCATTTCTGAGGGTGTCAATCCAAACAATGACCCTGAGATTGCCAAGACGCTCGGCATTGAAGAAATCCTGATGCCAGCATCAAGCCGTAAACTCAATGGCATGCTGACTGATGAGCAGCTCATGATTCTTGCAAAGACGCTGAAGGAAGGACCACCGTCCTGGCTTCATGGCGATGCAGACAGCGATACTGAAAAGTCAGAAGAGAACGCATCGAAAGAGCACAGTGGATGGGATACATCTCACCTACCATCCCCACTACCAACCTATTTGATCAGCAAAGCGCCCAAGGGCAGTGCCCAACGCGGCGGCGAATTGTTTAGAACGTACTGCAGCAGCTGCCACGGTCCTGAAGGCGGCGGTATCCCAAACGTGGCTGGCGGATCAGTCATTGAAGCTAGCTACCTAGCCCTCGTGAGTAATCAATACCTTCGCTGGGTGATCATTGCAGGACGCCCTGAATGGGGCATGCCTGCCTATCACGAACTCCCTGAGGCAAATGGCCATGCCCTCACTGACCAACAGATCTCTGACTTGGTGGCCTATATCAGCTCCCGACGAGAACAATGGGCTGAAGACCCGAATCCGGTGAATCCATGACCGACGCACATCAACAGCACGACATGCAGGGCAAAGAACAGGGCCAAGATGCCCAATCCAGCCCACTCCCCAAACGCGTCACAGCGCCGCTGCCTGGCAAAGACACTGCAACCAGCCTGACGCGACGTGGTTTCATGTTGGCATTGGGCTATGTGCTCATGGCGATCTCAGTCATTGCCGTGGGCATTCCCATCGTCTGGTACGTCATCAGTGTCTTCCGTACCTACCCCGATAAGTGGGTCAAGCTTTCCGACGATATCAACCGAGACTTTCCTGAGGGCTCCACACGACTTGCCGACTTTATCAATCCAGCAAACTTCCCAGACACTGGACCAACCAAAGAAGCAAGAACAGAAAACTCCGCAATCATTCCTTGGCAAGGCGCATCAATACATTTGCCTTGCTGGGTTCGCCGTATCAAAGACGAACAATTCCAAATCTTTGCCATCAATTGCAGTCACCTTGGCTGCCCGGTCCGATGGTTTGATGAGGCTGAACTTTTCATGTGCCCATGCCATGGAAGTGTCTTTTATCAGGATGGCGAGTACGCAGCTGGCCCCGCCCCACGTGGCTTGTACCAATACCGGTTCAAGATCACCGACGCACGCGATAAAAAGGGAGAGGCCCGCAAGGACAATAGTGGCAATCAACCAAGAGAACTCTGGATCAAGGCGGGTACGGTCCCGACCTTACAGCAACCTGCATAACAGTAATGGCAAAGCACCCTATTAAAGGCACGATTGACTGGTTTGATGACCGACTTGAGGTCACGAAGACTATTTGGCCAGCCACCGCTGGTCACACTGTCCCCGCGAATGCGAAGTGGTGGTACGTCTTCGGCAGCGCCACCATGGCCATGTTTATGCTGCAGCTCGTAACGGGCATTTGTTTAGCGTTGGTCTATGTGCCCAGTGCCGACCATGCTTGGGACAGCCTGATCTATCTCAACTTCCATCAACCGCTGGGCTGGTTCCTTCGAAGTATCCACTTCTGGGGTTCTACCGCGATGGCGGCCATGATCACGATTCATATGACGCAGGTCTTCCTGTTTGGAGCCTATAAGTACCCACGTGAATTGACCTGGGTGATTGGCTTCTTCTTGCTGATCTGCACCTTTGGCATCGCCTTCACTGGCCAGGTACTCCGTTTCGATCAAGACGCATACTGGGGTCTGGGTATTGGCGCTGCGATGATGGGACGCATCCCATGGATCGGCCCCGAGATTGTTGACTTCATCATGGGTGGCCCCATTCTTGGCGCCCAGACACTTTCACGATTCTTCACCCTGCACGTTTTCGTGCTTCCGGGTGCTGTACTCATGTTGCTGTTCTTCCATCTCTATCTTGTGCTGCGAAAAGGTATTTCTGAGATGCCTGTTGCTGGCAAACGCGTCAGCAAACGCACTTATGAAAAGCAGTACTTTGCGGAAATCGAACGCACTGGCGTTCCATTCTTCCCCAACGCAGCGAAGCGTGATTTGATCTTCATTGGCATTTTGATCTTGGTCGTTGGCATTATTGCTGCGGTTGTCGGACCACACGGTCCCAATGGCCCGCCAGATCCCATGATCATCTACACAACACCGCGCCCCGACTGGTACTTCATGTGGATCTTCTCTGTTCTGGCGCTCTTGCCGAGAGAGATTGAGACCTTCCTGATTATGGCGGCGCCGGTTGGCTTCATCGTGGTCTTCACCTGCCTGCCCTTCTGGTCAGGGACGGGCGAACGGCATTGGCGTCGTCGCCCAGCAGCAGTCATCGTTGTGATCCTGCTGTACGTCTCGATTGGACTACTGACCTACATTGGCTTCCCTTCACCATGGTCGCCACACATGATGGCTGGCAGTGGTGTGGTCTCGGCTCCTGAGTTTTACCAAGGACGAACACCGCTTGAAATGCAAGGCGCTGTGCTATTCCAATACAAGGAATGCCGGAACTGCCATGCAATTGGAGGCCTTGGTGGCCAGCGCGGCCCAGATCTATCTGATGTGGCAACGCGACTGACTGACGATCAGCTCAGACGCCAGATCATTCAGGGTGACGGCAATATGCCTGCCTTTGGTAAAAACCTCAGCCCAGCTGAAGTTGATGCGCTTGTTGCTTATCTACGCACTCTGGTCCCAGAAGGTGAAAGTCCAGCGCAACCGCCATCGCACTATGAGATTCCTGCTCTTGATCTACCAACCTCAACAGCCGGAGCCTCAACAGGCACTTCAGGGGCCAGTAATGCCTCTGGAGGACACGGTGCCTCTGCACTTGCCAGTCCGTAGTATCCTCTTGAAGGGGATAAGGAGGGACTGACCAGGTGAGCGCCACAGAAGCTCTCATGCGATCTTGGAATATCGACGTGATCTACGTCGTGGTTCTTTTGGCCGCCGCGGTCATTTATATGCGCGGTTGGGTTGGGTTGCATCGACAGCGACCGGAGCGATTCGGCCCCGCAACGCTGGTCTCCTTTCTTCTGGGCGAGCTGGTTATCTTTATCGCGCTGTGCTCGCCACTTGAAGCTGCCAGTGGTCTTTTACTACAAGCGCATATGGCTCAACACATTTTGCTGATGTTGATTGCGCCGCCGCTCTTATGGTTAGGCACCCCAGGCCTCCCATTGCTTTGGGGGCTGCCGCCATTCGTTCGCAAGTATGGCATCGGTCCATTTCTCGCTTCACCAGGTGTGCGGCAGATCTTTCGTTTGATCACCCACCCCATCGTGACCTTTGCTTTTTTGGCAGTCGTACTCTGGACATGGCATCTTCCCTGGCTCTATCAGCTTTCCCTGAGCTCACCAGCGTGGCATCAGTTTGAACATGCGTGCTTTTTCTGGGCAGGCATGCTCTTTTGGTATCCAGTCATTTTGCCCTATCCAGCGCAAGTGCGATGGTCACGCTGGCTGGTGGTGCCCTATCTATTGCTCGCTGCATTACAGAACACCATCTTCAGCGCTATCTTCTGTTTCTCTTCGGTCATCTTTTATCCCTACTACGCAACAGTGCCAAACGCATGGGACGTCAAACCACTCGATGATCAAGCGGTCGCTGGTGGGCTGATGTGGATCATTGGGTCATTGGTGATGTTGGCGCCCGTCTTCATAATCGTCCGGGGCCTCGTCGCTCCAACTGGGCTGACCGTCAGACAACCAGAACCACGAGCGAACCGAAGGCTTGGAATCAGTCAATCGCACCCCTTGCCGATCCTTCAAGCCAATGCAGCAGTACCAGCGCTGAGTGGCGGCGCCATCAGCACCCCCGGCTTTCAGAGGCCCGCTGCACGTCAACGGCGACGTCCCTTTGACCTCTTAGCGGTACCAGTCATTGGCGCGACCTTAAGTCACCGCGGCTTTCGTCGCTGTGTCCAAGCAACCCTCTTTGCCATCGCTATTTTGATCATGATCGATGGCTGGTTTGGCCCGCAAGTTGCATCCATGAACCTAGCCGGAGCACTTCCGTGGATTCACTGGCGCGGATTTCTTGTCATTGCCCTACTCGCTGTCGGAAATCTATTCTGCTACGGATGTCCGTTTGTCTTTGTGCGTAGCCTCGGACGATCTCTCTTGCCGGCAAAGCTAAACTGGCCTCGCGTACTTCGAAGCAAGTGGCTTGCGGTTGGCTTGATCTTCATCTTCCTGTGGGCCTACGAAGCTTTTAGTCTCTGGGCTTCCCCATGGTGGACCGCTTGGATTGTGCTTGGTTACTTCCTGTCTGCTCTTGCAATCGATGGGTTGTTTCGAGGGGCTGCGTTTTGCAAATACGTCTGCCCCATTGGGCAATTCCAATTCGTGCAATCAATCGTTTCACCAACTGAAGTTCGTGTCCGCGATATGGACCGATGCACCAGCTGTGAAACGCATGATTGCATCAAAGGTTCACCAAAAACAGATGCGATCGGATGTGAATTGCACCTCTTTCAACCACGAAAGAAGAGCAATCTCGACTGCACCTTTTGCTTAGATTGTGTGCGCGCTTGTCCGCATGACAACATTGGCATCATCGCAACCACACCGGGAAGCACCTTGCTTGAAGATGACCATCGCTCAAGTATTCGGCGCTTGTCAGGCCGCCTGGACTTTGCCTGCCTGGTCTTAGTACTTGTCTTTGGCGCCTTTGCCAATGCAGCTGGCATGGTTGGCCCAGTACTCGATTGGCAAGACCAAACCACCGCTGCCTGGGGCATGTCATCTAGACTGGCCGTTGTCACTGTCGGGATCGTGGCGTCATGTCTTGTCTTGCCAGTGATCCTTGCTGGCGTGGCCACGGCACTGAGCCAATTCGTTTCAATCAATACCACACCGATGCGATTCGCCGTACGCATGATCTTTGGACTCGTCCCGATGGGTATGGCGATGTGGACTTGCCACTTTATCTTTCACTTCTTAACCAGCATGGGCACCGTGGTCCCGATCACGCAGCGCATGGCACGCGATGTAGGCCTGAACTTAGGCGAGCCCGCCTGGATCCTCTCTTGCTGTCAAATTCCGCCCGATTGGCTCTTGCCCCTGGAGATTTTTATTCTTGGCGTAGGCGCTGTTGGTAGTGGCTATCTGCTTTACCGCATGTCACTGCGCATGACCAAAACCACTCGTGACGCTGTGCTGACTTCAATTCCTTGGCTCCTCATTGTGGCCATGCTCTACCTGGTTGGCATTTGGACCATGCTCCAGCCCATGGAAATGCGCGGCACCTTGGATGTACCACTGCTATGACACATATTCGATCTAGCTGGATCATGCTTCCTATTGCCTTATTAGTGATCACTGTCAGTGCGCGAGCTGATCTCGGCACGGTGCGTGATACCAAAACCATCGAGGGCTACGATCTCACGCTTTTCTCATCACCAGAACCCTTCCGAGCTGGGCCTGTTGATATCAGCGTCATGGTCGCGAATCACGACACAGGACAGACCATTGTTGACTGCCAGATTGAGATTCTGCTGACACCGACGTTCGACGGGCCAGCTGCGTTTCATGTACCTGCAACACGAGAGAATGCTCAAAACCAATTACTCCAAGCCGCCCTCTTTGAGATCCCTGAACCAGGACAGTGGAAAGTCACTGCCAGGGTGACCGGGCTCTCCGGAATCAGCCAACCAATTGAACTCACCGCCCTTGTGGATGCCTTCCCTCATCTGCCTCGCTGGCGGTCTATCTGGCTCTGGCTTGTCTTGCCAATCATCGCCTTAGTGGTCTATGTCTTCAATCAAATCTGTGCGGCAAGTCGCAAACAACGTCACAAACGCAGAAGCATGGAGTCAAAGTAATTTCCCGTATAATCCGGTGCCTTTAAAGTACCACCTCGAGCATGTATTGAATTGCCGAAGTTGTCTCAATCATCACTAGCGAGCGGCCCCCAAGCCAGAGAACCATGACAAAGAATCAAACTATGGAAACCCGAATTGAATCCGATTCCATTGGCCAAATAGAAGTCCCTGCTGATGTCTATTGGGGAGCCCAAACACAACGATCAATCATTCACTTCAGTATTGGTTTCGACATCATGCCGACCAAGGTCATCTGGGCCATGGGCATCTTGAAGAAGGCGGTCGCACTCACCAATCGCGAACTTGGCAAGCTTGATGAAACACGCACATCGCTTATTCTCGAGGCTGCCCAAGAAGTGATCGATGGCAAGCTTGATGAGCAATTTCCGCTCCATGTTTGGCAGACCGGCAGTGGCACACAGACCAATATGAACGTCAATGAAGTCATTTCCAATCGTGCCATCGAAATCGCAGGTGGTGTCTTAGGCAGTAAGGATCCTGTTCATCCCAACGATCATGTCAATATGTCTCAGTCATCCAACGATACATTCCCAACTGCGATGCACATTGCTGCAGCTGCAGAAGTATCTGACATACTCTTGCCCACCGTACGGGCTTTACGTGATGCACTTGAGCGAAAACAAGAAGAGTTCAAAGACGTCGTCAAGATTGGCCGCACCCATCTTCAGGATGCTGTTCCGTTGACCGTCGGCCAAGAAATTTCAGGCTATGTGGCCCAGCTCGATGCCGCCATCGATCGCATCGAGACAACCCTTCCTGAACTCTATGCACTGGCCATTGGTGGCACTGCCGTTGGCACAGGCTTGAATGCACCGGCAGGTTTTGCTGAGCAGTGCGCAGCCCATATTGCAGACCTCACTGGCCTGCCATTCTTTAGTGCTCCGAATAAATTCGCTGTGCTCGCCGCTCATGATGGCCTGGTGGCCATGTCGGGAATGCTGCGTACGCTTGCCTGCGCCTTAATGAAGATCGCCAACGATATTCGCTGGGGCGCTTCAGGTCCGCGCTGTGGGCTCTCTGAATTCATCATTCCTGAAAACGAACCAGGGTCATCAATCATGCCTGGCAAAGTCAATCCCACCCAGTGCGAGGCGATGACCATGGTGTGCGTGCAGGTCATGGGCCATGACGCTGCAGTCGGCGTGGCCGGCTCTCAAGGCAATTTTGAGCTCAATGTGTTCAAGCCAATCATCATCAACAATGTGATCAAATCAATACGTCTTCTTAATGACAGCTGCGAGAACTTCACAAAATTCCTCGTTGAAGGTCTCCAGATGAATCACAAGAAAATTACCGAGCACCTTGATAACTCTCTGATGCTCGTGACCGCCTTGAGTCCAGAAATCGGCTATGACAAAGCAGCCGAAATTGCCCACAAGGCCTCTGTTGAAAATACCACCCTTCGAGATGCTTGTGTCTCACTTGGCTATCTCAGTGGTGAGCAGTACGACCAGTTAGTTCGACCGGCCGATATGTGCGGCACCGGCCAGTGAGATGCAGGGCCGTCATGAAAAACGCCCCATTGAGCCGACAATAGGCTAAGATACACAGAAGCAGGCCCTATAGAAAACAGGCGTTAAGGGGAGTCCATACCACATGTCGCGTTGGCCCAACTTCTTCCGAGTCTCTATCGGCAAGAAGGCTATCGTTGCAATTACAGGCATCATTCTCGTCTTATTCGTCATTGCCCATATGCTGGGCAATCTCAAGGTCTACTACGGCGACGACGATGGCGTCCCCGCGATTGATGTCTATGCCAAGTCACTGCGGACCATTGGCAGTGAGTTTTTTGGTTATTCGGGTGTTCTATGGATCGTTCGCGGTATCTTAATTATTGCCGTGGTTCTACACATCACGCTCGTCATTGATCTGGCGATCAAGAGTCGCCAAGCCCGTCCCATTGGCTACAAGCACCGCCCCAAGCGCATGATGGCCTCAGTCGCGTCGCGGCTGATGATGCTTTCAGGACTCCTTTTACTGATCTATATTCCGCTTCACATTCTCCAGTTCACAACTGGCACGATTGTGTTTGGTAGCTATAGCCAATGGGCGGTCTACCACAATCTCTATAGCGCCTTTTCGATGGAATACTGGTATGTCCCGCTTTTTTACATCATCGTGATGGTCTGCCTCGGATTCCATCTTTACCATGGTGCATGGAGTGTGTTTCAATCACTTGGCTGGGATTCCCCAGATCGCAATCGCGGCTTCCGATGGTTGGCCATCATTGTCGCCATCGTGGTTGCCGGAGGCTTTATTTCTCTACCGGCACTTTTCTGGGCTGGTGCGATGCCAGAGCCCACCCAATCTGATAGTTCAAAGGTAGAGGTCACTGAACAACAAACGCCTGTTAATGGGGTATCAACATCCCTGGCACTGGATGAGGTTAGATAATAGCGCATGGAACTTGACGCCAAGATCCCCCCGGGTCCGATCGAACACAAGTGGGAACGCCACTGTGATCACATTCGGCTCAATGGACCTCGCAATCGTTCGTCCTACAAAGTCATTGTGGTCGGCAGTGGTCTTGCAGGCGCTTCGGCCGCATCATCGATGGCAGCAATGGGCTATGACATTGAGTGCTTTTGCTTTCAAGATTCACCTCGACGCGCTCATAGCATTGCTGCCCAAGGTGGCATCAATGCCGCGAAGGATTATCGCAATGATGGCGACTCGACCTATCGCCTTTTCTATGACACACAAAAAGGTGGCGACTATCGATCGCGCGAAGCCAACGTCTGGCGTCTGGCCCAGCTCAGCACTGGCATCATTGACCAGGCTGTTTCACAAGGCGTGCCCTTCGCACGTGAGTATGGCGGAATGCTTGCCAACCGTTCCTTCGGTGGTGTCTTAGTAGAACGCACGTTCTATTGCCGGGGCGAAACTGGGCAACAACTTCTACTTGGAGGCTATTCTGCGCTTGAGCGACAAATTGCACGAGGCAAGGTCAAGATGCATACGCGGCATGAGATGCTTGATCTCGTGGTCATCGATGGAAGAGCACGAGGCATCATTGCTCGTGATCTCGTCACCGGTGAAATGACCGCCCATGCAGCAGATGCAGTCGTGCTCGCCAGTGGCGGTTACTCAAATGTCTACTACCTCTCAACCAATGCTCGCGGATGCAATGTGACTGCGATCTGGCGTGCCTACAAAAAGGGCGCCGGCTTTGCCAACCCCTGCTACGTCCAGATTCATCCCACCTGTATTCCAGCTGCCGGCGAACATCAATCGAAGCTCACCCTCATGAGTGAATCGCTTCGAAACGATGGCCGTATCTGGGTACCACGAAAAAATGGCGATGATCGCAATCCTGCAGATATCCCCGACAGCGAACGGTATTACTACCTTGAAGAACGATACCCCCGCTTTGGCAATCTCGTGCCGCGTGATGTCGCTTCACGTAATGCCAAAGAAGTCTGTGATGAAGGACTCGGTGTCGGCCCCACTGGCCTCGGTGTCTACCTTGATTTCAGAGATGCCATCAAGACCAAGGGGCGCTCTGCGGTGAGTGATAAATATGAAAACCTCTTTCATATGTACGAGCGCATTACCGACGACGATCCCTACTCAGGGCCAATGCGTATCTTCCCTGCCGTCCACTACACCATGGGTGGGCTCTGGGTCGATTACAACTTGATGACGTCCATCCCAGGTGTCTTTGCGATTGGCGAAGCAAACTTCTCTGACCACGGTGCCAATCGACTCGGCGCCAGTTCAATGATGCAGTGTCTCGCTGATGGCTACTTCATCTTGCCTGTCACCATCGGCGATTACTTGACCCGCCATCCCAGTGGAGAAATATCTACAGACCACCCGGATTTCAAGCAGTGTGTTCAAGAAAACCAGGGACGAATTGACCAGCTTCTTAATATCAATGGCACCAAGTCGGTCGAGACCCTTCATCGTGAGCTTGGCCGCATCATGTGGGACCATTGCGGCATTGCTCGCGACGCCGAGGGACTCAACAAAGCCTTAGAACTCATCCCTGAACTTCGTGAAACATTCTGGAAAGATCTGAAGGTGCTTGGCTCTGGAAAAGAACTGAACAGAGCACTCGAATATGCGGGGCGCCTCGCAGACTTCTTAGAGTTTGGAGAGCTGATGTGTCGTGATGCTCTGCATCGCGATGAATCATGTGGTTGCCACTTCCGCTCAGAGCACCAAACAGAAGATGGCGAAGCGCAGCGCGATGATGACCACTTCGCCTATGTGGGCGTCTGGGAACACAAGCCAGATAACCAAGCCCCAGAACTGCACAAAGAAACCATTGAATATGAAGCCCTACCACTGGCGCAGAGGAACTACAAAACATGAAGTTCACACTGCATATCTGGCGACAGCCAAATAACTCAACCAAGGGAAGGCTCAAGAAGTACGCCATCGACGGCATCTCCCCAGATTCCTCGTTTCTTGAGATGCTCGATGTCCTCAATGAGACGCTTACCAAGCAAGATGAGCCGCCCGTTGCATTCGACTACGACTGCCGCGAAGGCATTTGTGGCATGTGCTCGCTCATGATCAACGGCAGCGCACATGGTCCAATGAAAGAGACCACCACCTGCCAACTCTACATGCGACATTTCAAAGATGGCCAAGACATCTTTATCGAACCATGGCGATCTCGCGCTTTTCCGGTCGTCAAAGATCTGTGTGTCGATCGCTCTTCGTTTGACCGCATCATTCAAGCTGGTGGCTATGTTTCAGTTCACTCCGGACCAAAGCCCGATCCCAATGCAATGCCAATTGATCCAGAGACCAGTGAAGAAGCGCTTGATGCAGCTTGCTGTATTGGCTGCGGAGCGTGTGTTGCTGCATGTCCAAATGGTGCAGCAATGTTATTTACAGGCGCCAAGATTTCGCACCTCGCACTGTTGCCACAAGGACAACCAGAGCGGTACGACCGTGTACAGAAGATGGCCAATCAGATGGAAGCCGAGGGATTTGGCTCCTGTCGAAACTACGCCGAGTGTGAAGCAGCTTGCCCGAAAGGCATTAGCATTAAGTTCATTGGTAAGATGAACCGAGACTACATTCGAGCATCTGTCTTTAAGCCCGTGACACCACGCGGCGAAATGAAATCGCAATAATTGCTCTGACCAGAGCGTATTAAAAAGGTCGCCTTGCTTTGGTAAGGCGACCTTTGCTTTTGCCTGATGTTGGTTTTGTTTTGATCAGCAAGTTTGCAACGCACACGACTTGCCAATCGTGATTGCGTTGATTGTGAAACGTCTTATTGACAATTGTTTTCGAGCGCAACGGCATTGAGTCAATATCATGTACAAGAAGTCTTTGGATACCAGTTCGCCTCAGCCAACAGCCAAAAACCACCCCGCTTCCATAAAAAGACCAAAGCGGGGTCTCTGAGCCTAAAATGGCAGCTGATCCATCAAAAGATCACTTTTCGAGCCCCCGCCAGGAGATCATGACATGCCAACGGCTTCTGTTTTATGGATTCCCGGGCTGGGCTGTGATGGCGACTACTACGCAGACATCCAATCTGAGTTACCCCCAGAGCTGCGTGGATCGATTGTGGATATCTCAGAGGCTCAAAACCTCACTGAAATGGCCCAAGCGGTGATATCGCGCCTTATCGGTCCTACTGTGTTGATCGGTGGCTCAATGGGTGGTTGGGTTGCTCAGCGAGCCGCCGCGATGGCTGGGCAGCGGGTCTCAACCCTGGTTTTGCTCACGACCTGGGCTCGCCGCTCGCTGGTGCTTGAATCATATCTTAATAATGCCCTGACCTTGATGGATGCCTGCCCACCGCAGCCCCAGCAAGCCCGAGAAATGACCGCCAAAAGCTTTCACCCCAACACGGTTACCTCTATACAAATCCAACGCATGATGGACATGGGAAACAGAGTTGGACCTGACACAACACGATCACATATCAATGCCATTTTCAATGAACCAAGTGTTGTTGATTTCCACAGCCAGATTAAAGCACCGGCGCTTGTTTTCGGCGCGAGCCATGATGCGCTGATTGATCGTGGTGAAGCTGAGTTCATTGCTCAGTCACTTCATGACGCACGCTTGGTGATGCTTGATGCTGGCCATGCCTGTGTTTGGGAATACCCAAAGCTCATTGCTGATGAAATGGCAGCATGGATACAGAACCATCAGTGATGAACCCCCACCCTCACATCATGTTTTGCCGAGACTGTGGCCATGACCTTCGTGACCTGACCACGCAGCGCTGCCCCCGCTGCTCGCTGCGTTTTAACCCCACCGATCATGAGACTTTTGACTCTGATGCAGGACCAGTTGTCTCTATTGCGCGTACTGACGATAGCGCTCATGCGTATGTCTTGAAGAGCGCGTTAGCTGCAATCGGTATTCCCGCCAATGTCACTGGAGACCTGATTGACCCTGGCATCGCCTTCTTTACCTCACCTGGCGCTGTGGAGCTCTGGGTTGGCAAGCGGCACGAAACAGCGGCCCGTGCCCACCTTGCGTCGCTGAAAAACCACGATCAACTTGCCGAAACGAGCAGTCCAATCGACGCTTCTGAGGTGGGCGAATCGCTGTGCCCCAACTGTACTGAGCCGGTGCCTGATAACTTCGCCGTTTGCTGGAATTGCGGGACGGAATTCAGTGAATAGCCACCCGTCGCCGCAGGGCCAAACAAGTAGTACAATAATCCGGTATCACCGGAAGAACACACTCCGGGCGATTAGCTCAGTTGGCTAGAGCGCTTCGTTTACACCGAAGAAGTCCCCAGTTCGAGTCTGGGATCGCCCACTTGTCAAGCAGTTAGGACAAAGGCACTTACCGCCTTACCCAAGCATGGTGCTTGGTGACGTCCTCCGAAATGACCCGTAGAACTACGGGCGTTTACGGGTGGAATAATCCACCACGTTACGGAGCGTCACCAATGAAAACACCACCACTGAAACGTCACAAAACCCATAACCGCGCCTGCGTCTATATCAACGGCAAGACCAAATATCTCGGCCGATGGGATGACAACGGACCAAGCCCAGAGGCACTTGCAGCCCATGCACGCTTTTGTGCACAACTGCGCCGCCCAGCTAACAAATCAAACAAACCCAAGCACGTCATGCTGGCAGATCTTGCCGAAGCATTTCTCGAGGATCGACGATTCCGATACGTCGATGAACACACCGGCCAGCTCACATCAAGCTTCTTCAAATCGCAAGCAGCGATCAAACGCCTGCTTGCGATGTTTGCTGATTTTAGGGCCAAGGCATTTAAGCCTTGGCACCTACAAGCGATTGTCAATGACATGGAACGCAAGCAAATGGGCGTTCGAACCATCAGCGAGTTCATCATGCGAATCAAAATGATGTATCAATGGGGTGAGACCAACCGAATGACCAAGACCAAATGGAGACTTGCTCTGGAATCTGTCAAAACCCCCAAGGCAAGTCCCAACGGCGCCCAGAAGTCCAAGCCTCACATGCGAATTGATCGTTCCGTTGTGGAGCAAACCCTTCCCCACTTACCACTTCCGATACGCCAGATGGTCATGCTCCAGCTGGAAACCGGTTGCAGAGGCGAGCATGTCACAAACATGCGCCTCTGCGACATCGATATGAGTGATCAGGACGTGTGGATGTGGACGCCGATGCGAGATAAGACCGGAAACACCTCTGCGATACCGATGACGCAACAAGCCATGCAGATTGTCGTAGAAGCAAGCAAGCGCCCTGACGGTTCATTTGCTGGTACCAATGAGTTCTTATTTAGACCTTGCGATTCCCCCAAGGCAACGCGCATTAAAAGTGATCGTTACAACTCTAATACGTATCGCCGAGCTATCGAACGGGCATGTGATCGACTTGGTCTTGAAAAGTGGACGCCCCACCGTTTGCGCAAGCAGCGTGGCCACGAGATCGGCAACGAGTTTGGTACTGATGGCGTTCGGGCGATGCTGGTCCACAAGAGCATGAAGATGGCAGATTTTTACTCTGAGGATCGTTCTGAGGCTGGCAAAGCCCTTGCCAGGCGACTCAACGAAGCAGGTTAGAATGCCTTGAAAACAAGGAGCGTCCGATGAGTGAACCATGGACTCCAGAAGCCAATTATCTCAAGGGGTGGGCTAATCCACATCATTCTAAATATAACATCAGCATGAGCCAGATGAAGATGCTTGCGAGCGTAAGGCCTGAACAAAAAGAACGCAGAAAAGAACGTATGCGATA